>DATGWU010000618.1:0-8072 GCA_035299345.1 Rhizobium sp. | reverse complement strand
CTTGATCGACACCTGAACCTTGCGGCTCTTGCGGTCGAACATGGTGACGCGGGCGTCGAGCTTCTCGCCGGCGGCGAAACGCTCGGGACGCTGCTCGGAGCGGTCACGCGACAGCTCGGCCTTGCGGATGAAGCCGGTCATGCCCTCGACGGTGACTTCCAGACCGTTTTCGGTGACCTGGGTCACGGTGGCGGTCACGATGTCGCCCTTCTTGATGGACGCCATGGCATCCTGGAAGGGGTCCGACGACAGCTGCTTGATGCCGAGGCTGATGCGCTCCTTCTCGACGTCGACGTCGAGCACCTTGGCCTTGACGACGTCGCCCTTCTTGAACTCCTCGATGACCTGCTCGCCCGGACGGTTCCAGTCGAGGTCCGACAGGTGAACCATGCCGTCGACATCGCCTTCGAGGCCGATGAACAGACCGAACTCGGTCTTGTTCTTGACTTCGCCCTCAACTTCGGTGCCGGCCGGGTGGCTGTAGGCAAAGGCCTGCCACGGGTTTTCCAGCGTCTGCTTGAGGCCGAGCGAGATACGGCGCTTGGACGGATCGACTTCGAGAACCACAACGTCGACTTCCTGGCTCGTGGACAGGATCTTGCCGGGGTGAACGTTCTTCTTGGTCCAGGACATTTCGGAGATGTGGATGAGGCCTTCGATGCCCGGTTCCAGCTCGACGAACGCACCGTAGTCGGTGATGTTCGTGACGGTGCCGGTGATCTTCTTGCCGACCGGATACTTGGCGGCAATACCGTCCCACGGATCCGCTTCGAGCTGCTTCATGCCGAGCGAAATGCGGTGGGTTTCCTGGTTGATGCGGATGATCTGAACCTTGACCTGCTGGCCGATGGACAGGATCTCCGAAGGATGGTTGACGCGACGCCAGGCCATGTCGGTGACGTGCAGCAGACCGTCGATGCCGCCGAGGTCGACGAACGCACCGTAGTCGGTGATGTTCTTGACGACGCCGTCGACAACCTGGCCTTCTTCGAGGTTCTGAACGATTTCAGAACGCTGCTCCGCACGCGATTCTTCCAGAACCGTACGGCGCGAAACGACGATGTTGCCGCGGCGCTTGTCCATCTTGAGGATTTCGAAGGGCTGCGGGTTGTGCATCAGCGGGGTGACGTCGCGGATCGGACGGATGTCGACCTGCGAGCGCGGCAGGAACGCGACAGCGCCGTCCAGATCGACGGTGAAGCCGCCCTTGACCTGGTTGAAGATGACGCCTTCGACGCGTTCGCCGGCTTCGAACTTGGCCTCGAGCTTGATCCAGCTTTCCTCGCGACGAGCCTTCTCGCGCGAGAGAACGGCTTCACCGAGCGCGTTTTCGATACGCTCGACGTAAACTTCGACTTCGTCGCCGACCTTCAGCGAGCCATCCTTGGCGCGAGCGCCGAATTCCTTGAGCGGAACGCGACCTTCAACCTTCAGACCGACGTCGACGATCGCGACGTCCTTCTCGATTGCCGTGATGATGCCCTTGGCAACATAGCCTTCGGCAAGATCGGTCTTGGCAAAGGATTCTTCGAGGAGGGCTGCAAAGTCCTCCCGCGTGGGGGTAGAAACAGACATGAAATCTCCTAATCGTGCCACATGGGGCACGGGTCTGCGCCGGGGGGTTAGCGTTGCACTTGCCATACATCTCGTCCGCCCTCTTGGGGCTGTCCGGCGCGGGGACGGCGATGTCGGCGAATTCTTTCATATATGGAGCCGGCTCACCGGCTTCCAGATCTCTGTTCCTGCGTCAGGGCACCGTCGATGATGACCCTGGCTGCCTGAAACGCCGCTTCTATACTCATTTCCGAGGTGTCAAGCAAGTGCGCGTCGTCGGCAGGCCGCAAAGGGCTGTCGGTGCGCCCCATATCGCGCTCGTCACGCTTCTTCACGTCGGCGAAAACGTCATCATAGGACGCGGCGCCTCCGCCGGCGATGATTTCCTCATAGCGCCGCCGGGCCCGCACGTCGGGTGACGCGGTGACAAAGAGCTTCACGCCGGCCTCCGGGCACACGACGGTGCCGATGTCGCGCCCGTCGAGCACCGTGCCGGGCAATTTGGCCGCAAAGCGCCGTTGGGCCTCGACGAGCGCACGCCGAACCGCCGGCATGACCGCGATTCTGGAGGCGGCTTCGCCGACCTCGTGCCGGGCGAGGGTCGCCCGATCGAGACCGGAAAGGTCGAGGCCGCGCGCGATCGTTTCTGCAACGCCCTCGTCGTCCAAGGGCAGTCCGGCGTCGAGAAGCGCCTTTGCCGTCGCGCGATAAGTAAGGCCCGTATCCAGGTGGTGGAAGCCGTAGTGGCCAGCGATCAGGCGGGAAAGCGTTCCCTTTCCGGCAGCTGCCGGACCGTCGATGGCTATGGTGAAGGAAGCGGTCATGGAGCTCACTTTCGAGCGCCTCGGTCTCGCGCCCTTGTT
The DNA here is from genome assembly GCA_035299345.1 of Rhizobium sp. GTDB lineage: Bacteria > Pseudomonadota > Alphaproteobacteria > Rhizobiales > Rhizobiaceae > Allorhizobium. The sequence continues at coordinate 5,655 of DATGWU010000618.1, read as the reverse complement.
CGTCATCAGATGAATAAAATCGGGGAAGGCGACTTCTATCCCGGGTGTCCTCTGCGGCTATTCTGCCGTCGCGCCCGAGCGACGGACGCCGCGCATCCGGTAGAGGAATTGGCAAAACGGCGGGTCGTTACCATATCTGGCGCGAACGGTCATCCCTGCTGCGTCAAAATACGGGAAACCATTGGGCGAAGATTGCCTTTGACAGGAGAGATTGCAACGATTATGGGGACCGGCTAACAGTTTGACCGGTTGAATGCCGGATTGGCGACGAACGCCGTTATTCTTCAGGAATTCAAGAGGCTTTGACAGTGGCGAAAGCAGAACTTGGAACTAAGCGCACTTGCCCCGACACCGGCAAGAAATTCTACGATCTGAACAAGGATCCGATCGTGTCACCTTACACCGGCAAATCCTGGCCGTTGTCGTATTTCGAAGAAACCTCGGTTGCCTCGATCATGGAGAAGGCTGAGGAGGAGGAAGTCGCGGAAGTCGATACCGAGAATACGGATGTCGAACTGGTTTCGCTCGAAGATGCTGATGATGCCGGTGCCGGCGATGATCTACCGGATCTCGGCGACGACGACGTCGAACTCGGCGACGATGACGACGACACCTTCCTCGAGGCGGACGAGGACGACGACGACGAGGATATGACCGGCATCATCGGCGTCGCCGGCGACGACGACGACGTCTGATCAGGGGTTTGCCGGCCCGGAAAGAAAAGTTTCCGGGCCGATCACTTTTCGGCTTGCCATCTTCCGAATCCGGAAGTAATAAGCCGCCACCTGCCGGGCAGCAAAGCCCGAAAGGTTCCCGGAACCGGCAGACGCCGGACCCTTGATGGGGCTATAGCTCAGCTGGGAGAGCGCTTGCATGGCATGCAAGAGGTCAGCGGTTCGATCCCGCTTAGCTCCACCAAAATTCTCTTTTCCATTTCATATGACTGAAGAACTTACGCCGAGCATTGGGCTGCCGATTCTGCTCGCGTAAACCGGGCGACGGTTTTTCACCTCTCGCACGAGCCCTCCCGTGGTCTCGGATATGCCTCTTGCACCGGCGAGGCGCGTGGCAACCGCGCGTTCCTCCTCGGCGCTGACGATGAGGGGGACGAGAAAGCGGTAGGCACAGATGTTGCGGTCTCACCGGCTAACCGAGGAGCTCCCCACGGCCATCGCTTTGACTTCTGTCGATCTGGCACCAGTCGGTAATGCGGGCCACGTCGAACCGGGCCTCGCGGTCCTTCAGCTGGACGCGCAGTTTGCCTTCGTCGATGCCGAGCGGGACCCCGACATAGATTCGATTGTTTCCTGCTTCATCGAGAATGTCTATTGCGAAGCGCATGGAATCTCCGGCCCGCCGCTTTCATATTTGAATCGCTTTATTCAGACTACCTTCGCTTTGCTATCTTGAGCGAAGCTTATTGAGTGTTTCCTGCCTTTGCGTTTTGCCAACACTGAACGGGTAACGGATCGATGTTTTTGTTTTCGAAGCTCTTCTGGATCGTCGCCCAACCATTGTCGCTCGCTTTCCTTGCCGGTCTTTTCGGCACTGTCTGCACTGCGCTCCGTCGACCGCGCATGGCACTTTTGTTCCTCGGGGCTTCTCTCGCGATTCTCTTCGTGACCCTCTATACCTCCGCCGGAACTGTGGCACTGCAGAGGCTGGAAGCGCACGTCCAGCGACCGGAACAGGACCCTGTGCAGGTCAGCTGCATGGTCGTGCTGGGCGGTGCCTTCGAGACCGAGGTGACGACCGTTCGAGGTGGCACCGATCTCAACCAGGCCGCCGACCGTTTTGTCGAAACATTGCGCCTAGCCTTGAAGTTTCCCCGGTCGCGTATCCTGGTGTCTGGAGGCGACGGCTCCTTTGGCGGCACCTACGAGGGTGACGCTGCCGCCGCCCGGCGGTTTTTCGCTCAATTCGGCGTTAGCGAAGATCGCCTGACAAGCGAGGCGACATCGCGAACGACCTTCGAGAACGTCATCAACAGCGGCCCGCTGCTGGCCGACCCTGCGATGCGGCGGTGTCTGCTCGTCACATCTGCCTTCCACATGCCGCGATCCTTGGCATTGTTCCACATGGCCGGCATCGAGCTGACGCCGTGGCCGACCGACTACCGAACGAGCGGAAGTGCCACCCTGCGCCTCGACTTCACGCAACCGACGCTCAACGCCCAGCAGACGGCCACCGCCATGCGCGAGTGGATCGGCCTTCTCGCTTACTACCTGACGGGACGAACGGCATCGGCGTTGCCGTGAAAGCCTCACGAGCCTATTTCTTGCTGATCGTCACGAACTTCGTGCCGCGGACGCGAACGGTCATTTCGCAGGGTACGCTGTCAGTTCTCTCGCAGAAGCGCGGATGCATTCTAAAGACAAAGACCATGTTTCCGAACCGTTTGACGAAGTCGTAGCCGTAGACCTGCGCGGTCGCGATCAGCAGGTAGCCGCCCTCCTTGACCTGGACGTAGAAATTATGGGGGCAGCCGTCCTCGTTGCAGGCGGGCCCACGTTCATCGTCACAGGTGTACGCACCGTGGTCGGAGATTGCATCAATGATGCCGTCATTGTTGATATCAAGCCGCCGGATGAAGCTCTGGTCAAATTCGGCGACCTTGCATTGTGAACGAAAGTGGTCTTTCTCGTAGATCTCGGGATCGCTGACGAGACTCTGCTGGGCGGTGGCAGCAAAAGGCACGCCAAGCAGAAGCGCAGTTTGCAGGAAGGCAAGCAGCAATCGTTTCACGGCAATCGTCCGAACCAATGGAAGGCTGATGGGCCGGCATGATGATGTTCTAGGCTTGCGCCGCCCTGACTTTAGGTGAGACCCGGAGAGGCTTTGAATGACGTTGCTCGGCTTTCTCGACTACGCAGGTGTGGCCGTCTTCGCCGCAACCGGGGCATTGTCGGCATCGCGCAAGGAACTCGATGTCATCGGGTTCCTGTTCCTCGCCGCCGTGACCGGCATCGGAGGTGGCACGCTGCGGGACGTCGTGCTCGGCAGCCTTCCGGTCTTCTGGGTGGTCGATCCGGGGTACATTCTCGTCTGCGTCTCGATGGGCGCTTTGGTCTTCTTCACCGCGCATCTTTTCGAATCGCGCTATCGACTGCTGATCTGGCTTGATGCCGTGGGGCTTTCGGCCTACTGCGTCATGGGTGCGGCCAAAGGCCTCGCGGCCTCCGGCTCGCCGACCGTCGCGATCGTCACCGGCACCTTGACCGCTGCCGCTGGCGGCATCTTGCGTGACATCATCGCGGGCGAGCCCTCGGTTCTGCTCCGTCCTGAAATCTACGTCACGGCAGGCCTCGCCGGGGCTTGCGTATTTACAGGTGCGACGGTCGCCGGAGCGCCGGTTGTCGCGGCGTCCGGGGCCGGCGCTCTGACGGCTTTTGCGATTCGCGGGGGTGCGCTGCGTTTCGGCTGGGCATTTCCACGCTACAAACCGCGACCTGGCAGGTCGCCGGAGGACGTGTTGAGATGAGGGCGGCTGGCCTTCGGACTACGTGCCTTTTTGCCGCAGGCGGATGACCACGTCGACATGACTGATCTCCAACCCTTCGGGGGGCTCCGGGAGGTTGTCGATCACGATATTGCTCACTGGTATGTCGAGGACCTCGTTCTCGCCTTCGACGAAGAAGTGATGGTGGTCCGAGATATTGGTGTCGAAATACGTCTTGGCGCTTTCGACGGCGAGCACGCGGATGAGGCCGGCTTCCGTGAACTGGTGCAACGTATTGTAGACGGTCGCAAGAGAGACGGGAACGTCTGCCGCAAGGGCTTCTTCGTGCAGTTCCTCTACCGTCAAGTGGCGATCACCCTTGGCGAAGAGCAAGCTGGCGAGCGCAATGCGCTGGCGCGTGGGACGAAGCCCAGAGCGACGCAGTCTCGCTTCCGTTTCCTTGAGGCGTTCTGCCATCATGGAGTTGCTCTCCGGTTCTACTCGAATGCGGGTCTTCTCGACTAGCGATATAACTTCTAAGCGTGGGGCTTTCAATACTTCAGTGCATGTGGGCGGCGCAAGAACGCCGGAAATACGGGATTTTCCGCCGATTGACTCTGGCCGCGTCGCGATGCTTCCTGTATGGCCACGGCTGAAATATGCGGCTTGAGGCGAGAGCGGGGCTGCCTGATGGCGGGCAGCGGCCATTGTGGGACTTCATTTTGTCCCTATCTTGCTCTATGGGTCCAACATTCGCGCAAGCCTGGGGACGACGAAGAAGAATGAAACCGAGACAATCCAGCTACAATTACGAAGAAATCCTGTCCTGCGGTCGTGGCGAGCTTTTCGGCCCCGGCAACGCGCAACTCCCCCTGCCGCCGATGTTGATGGTTCACCGCATCACCGACATCTCCGAGACCGGCGGCGCGTTCGACAAGGGTTACATTCGGGCGGAATACGACATCCATCCGGACGACTGGTATTTTCCGTGCCATTTCCAGGGCAATCCGATCATGCCCGGCTGCCTCGGTCTCGACGGCATGTGGCAGCTGACCGGCTTTTTCCTCGGCTGGCTGGGCGAGGAAGGCCGCGGTATGGCGCTCTCCACCGGTGAGGTCAAGTTCAAGGGCATGGTCCGCCCGCACACCAAGCTCCTAGAGTACGGTATTGACTTCAAGCGTGTCATGCGTGGCCGCCTCGTGCTGGGGACCGCCGACGGTTGGCTGAAGGCGGATGGCGAGATCATTTACCAGGCGACCGACCTCCGCGTAGGTTTGTCGAAGGATAAGACGGCCTGATCTCAGGCACGTTCAATTGTGATAACGAGAAGGTCTGTTGAGATGAGAAGGGTAGTTGTTACGGGTCTGGGCGTCGTTTCCTCCATCGGGAACGACGCCGCAGAGGTTACGGAATCCCTGCGCAATGCGAAGTCCGGAATCTCCTTCTCTCCCGACTTTGCCGAGCACGGATTTCGTTGCCAGGTCTGGGGAAAGCCCACACTTGATCCGACCGATCTCGTCGACCGGCGCGCCATGCGCTTCCTCTCCCAGGGAGGAGCATGGAACCACGTCGCGATGAAGCAGGCGATCGTCGACTCGGGCTTGGAGGAGTCCGACATCAGCGGTAACGAACGCACCGGCATCATCATGGGCTCGGGCGGTCCTTCCACACGCACGATCGTCGAGGCGGCCGATATCACGCGCCAGAACAACAGCCCGAAGCGCATTGGTCCGTTCGCCGTGCCGAAGGCCATGTCCTCGACTGCGTCGGCGACGCTCGCCACCTGGTTCAAGATCCATGGCGTGAACTACTCGATCTCGTCCGCCTGCTCGACGTCGGCGCACTGTATCGGAAATGCGGCCGAGATGATCCAGTGGGGCAAGCAGGACGTGATGTTCGCCGGCGGCCACGAGGATCTCGACTGGACCATGTCGGACCTCTTCGACGCGATGGGTGCGATGTCTTCGAAGTTCAACGACACGCCTGCCAGCGCATCGCGTGCCTATGACGTCGCGCGTGACGGTTTTGTCATCGCCGGCGGTGCCGGCGTTCTGGTTCTGGAAGAGCTGGAACACGCCAAGGCCCGTGGCGCCAGGATCTACGGTGAGCTTGTGGGCTACGGCGCCACCTCCGACGGCTACGACATGGTTGCACCGTCGGGCGAAGGGGCCGTCCGCTGCATGCGCATGGCAATGAAGGACGTGAAGGGCGAGATC
>DATGWU010000617.1:0-2848 GCA_035299345.1 Rhizobium sp. | reverse complement strand
CCTATTATCCGAAGCTCCAGGCCGCCATTCCGTTCACCCCGTCGGCGGGGCCGCGGCTGATGGTGGCGCAAGGCCGACACCGGGCAGAGGTCCGCGCGCTGCTCGCCGCAGGCCTGCGCCAAGTCACCGAAAAGCTCGGCGCCTCCTCCGCCCACGTCACCTTCCTGCCCGAAGAGGAGCTCACCGCGTTCGACGGCCAAGGCTATCTTCACCGGACCGACCAGCAGTTCCATTTCCTGAACGCCGGCTACAGGGATCACGACGACTTCCTCGACACCCTCGCCTCGCGCAAGCGCAAAGCGCTGAAGAAGGAGCGGCGTGCGGCGCTCGAGAACGGCATCACGATCGACTGGCTCACCGGCTCCGACCTTACCGAGGCCGTCTGGGACCAGTTCTTCGCCTTCTACATGGACACCGGCAGCCGCAAGTGGGGCCGACCCTATCTGACGCGGGACTTCTACTCGCTGATCGGAGAGCGGATGGCCGACGACATCCTGCTGGTTATGGCGAAACGCAACGGGCGATACATTGCGGGCGCAATCAACTTCATCGGCGGCGATACGCTCTTCGGCCGCCACTGGGGCTGCATCGAGGAGCATCCGTTCCTGCATTTCGAGGTCTGCTACCACCAGGCGATCGACTTCGCCATCGCGAAGGGCCTCCGGAAGGTCGAGGCAGGCGCGCAGGGAGAGCACAAGCTCGCCCGCGGCTATCAGCCGGTCACCACCCACTCCGCCCACTTCATCGCCCACCCCGGCCTCAGGCGCGCGGTCGCCGACTATCTCGAACACGAACGCCGGGAGGTCGAGCAGATCGGCGAGTATCTCGGCGAACACACACCCTTCAGGAAGGGCGAGCGGCAGTGCCGCGACGACTGACGGGCGCTTGATCGTTCCCCCTCGGTCGCGTTAGGTACGCAGCGAAACGAGGAGACCAGAGATGACCAGCCCGGCCTACGACCCGAACAACATCTTCGCCAAGATCCTGAAGAACGAGATTCCCTCGGTCCGTCTCTACGAGGACGAACATACGCTCGCCTTCATGGACGTGATGCCGCAATCGCCGGGCCATCTCCTGGTCATCCCCAAGGAGGGATCACGCAACCTGCTCGACGCCGATCCCGCAGTCCTCGCCCGCACGATGCCGGTCGTCCAGAAGCTCGCGGTTGCCGCCAAGGAGGCGCTCGACGCCGATGGCGTTCTCGTCACCCAGTTCAACGAGCCCATTGCCGGCCAGACGGTCTTCCATCTGCATTTCCACGTCATTCCCCGCTATGAGGCCGTACCGCTGCGACCGCATTCCGGCCAGATGGAGGATATCGAGGTGCTGAAGGCCCACGCGGAGAAGATCAAGGCGGCGCTGTAAAGTGACCATGGTGCCGATCCGAGCCGGTCGTCACGTTGCTACTGCATCTGCCCCAAGCGGATATACGCTCGACCCATAAACTCAATCTTGGCAATCGCCGCATCTGGACCGGTGACGCATTCGCGAGGGATGAAGCCTTGTGGCAACGTCCCCCGCGACAGTTGCGAGGCTTGATGAAGCGCGAGGATGTCGAGCTTGTCCGAGCGTGGTAACTTGACGACATCGAATTCACTGTCGCCAACCACGACAAACGCGAAATACGCTTCGTTCGACGCGAATCCTTGATCTGCAAGATACTCGTTCACCTGATCTGCCAGAGGATGTCGTAGAGCCAAACTGTCCTGGTATGGCTGAACCATGCAGATCGCTCTTCCGGCAAACTGCGATGGATGCTCGAATTTGATCGATGAACCGACGGGGATTGCGAGAAGAGCGCTTTCCAATTTCCCCGCTTCGCCGGAGAGATGCGAGCAGGAAGTGCAGGCTACCGACAGCAGCAAAGTGACCGCGCTTCGTCGCATTCTGTCATCTCTCCGATCTACTCCGGATTACGATAGCCGTTCCTCTCGGGGAACGGCCAATCTTTCAAAAGCTCCATGTCCGGCCGGAAGATCTCGACCTTCAGCGGATAGCACGCGGCAGCATCGCTCGAATGGGTGGCGCTGCAATCGCCGCCGGGGCAGGCAGAGAGTGCGCCGATGAGGTCGATCTCGGCGAAGAACTCGATGTAGTCGCCGGGCCTGACCGGGCTCGCCTTCATGAAATACTGGTGCGTGTCGCCGGTAAAGCCGGTGCACATGAAGACGTTGAGCACGTCATGGACATGCGGCTCGGCGTCGCGGAAGGCGAGGCCCTTCGCTCCGGCGAGCGCGCGCGTCAGGTTCGAATGGCAGCAATGATGATAGTCGCCACCGGAGAGCAGCCGGTTGGTATAGGGATCGCAGCGTGTGCCGATAACGTCGTGCAGGCCCGCGCCGTCGTCGTCCCAGCCGTACCAGGCGAGCGTATCGTGGGTGATCGTCGCCATCGGCCGCAGATGCGGCAGCGAACTCCACAGACGGTCGCCGACCGAGACGTGGGTCGCGTGCAGCGCCCGGGTCTTGCCGCTGAAAAAGCGTTCGGAAAGGTCCGCCGCGTTCCAGAGGTTGAGGTCACCGACCTGTGGCCCTTCGATGCTGACGACACGGAAGAAATGCCCCTTTGGCACCTCGAACGCTCCGCCGTCGCGCGGTGGAACGACGATTTCGTCGATCTTTTCGAGTGTTGCCCGCGCTTCTTCGAGTCGCGCCATATCCGGAGCCGGCAAGGTTCCGTTAGGATAGACGACGACGGGGCGACGGGCTCGACGCTCGGCGGCATCAGCGGGGGCCTGGACGGCGGATTTGGCGGTCATGAACGATCCTGCGCTCTGATGGATGAACAACGGCATGGACACTGCACGCCGGCAAGGTCGCTGGCAAGACGACTTCTCCTTGCCATAAGG
>DATGWU010000616.1:0-1880 GCA_035299345.1 Rhizobium sp. | reverse complement strand
CGATCCGGATCGGAGCGGAAACCGGGCCCGGCGGCCCAGACCAGCGCCTCCCGTCGCAAAACGCCTTCCGAAGGAACGGCTTCGATAGGGACCAGCTGCTTCACGATCGCGATGTCGATCTCGCGATTTTCGAGGCGGCGTTCCAGCCGGGCGGAGAAATCAGAGACCGCGCGAACGTCGCAGTCGGGATGGCTCGCCCGGAAGCGGCTGACGAGCTCGTTCAGCCAGCCGACGTCGATGTCGTCCATGATGCCGACACGGATGCGGCCGGAAACTGAGGGCCGCTGCAGGCTCGTCCAGGCATCGTCCACGGTGGCGAGGATTTTCAGCGCGAAGGGTAGAAGCCGCTGGCCGGCCTCGGTGAGCCCCTCGACATGGCCACGCGAGCGTTTGAGCAGGCGCTCGCCGAGCACGTCCTCCATGCTTCTGATCTGCCGGGTGAGCGCCGTCTGCGTCCGCATGCGCGACCGTGCGGCATTGGTGAAGCTCTGGTGTTCCGCGACCGCGACGAAAGCCCGGATCTGTTCGAGCGTCAGCCTGCGCAAATCGATCATCATAATGCCTCCTTCGCATATTGACCCAGCATAATTCATTTTCGTCATGCTGCAATGCGCAATACCCTTCATGCGGGAGGATGGTTCTGATCGTACCACCGAACGTTACATAGCCAAGGAGCCCATCATGGGAATGACATTTCCGGCTGGTCACAAGCCGCGTTTTTCAAACTTCAGCATTGACGGCGTACTCGACGAGACCCTGCGCGAAGGGGCCGAACGCTGCATGTTCTCCATCCCGACCGGCGACAAGCTGCCGTTGATCCGCAGCATCATGAAGTCCGGCGTGCGGGACCTGGTCTTCGGGAGCGGTCCGGACGATCCGGATGATCTCGCCGCCGTGCTGGCGAAGCTTGAAGGAGAACATGCCATCGACGGGCAGAAGTTCTCCTTCATCCTGCTGCTGAATTGCTTCGAACCGCTGATGGTGCAGTTCGAGCGCTTTCCCGAGGCGCTGCGCAAGCATGTCACCATCAGCTTCGGCATGATCACCCACGACAGCGAGCACGGCCTGTTCGAGAAGACGGTCGACCGGTTCCGCAGCCTCGGCTTCGACAGCCTCCGCGTCTCGCTCCTCAACAATTTCGGTGGCGATATCGGCGAAGAGGCCTACGCCAACATCACACGGCAGATCGACCGGTCACTCGCTCTCGGGATCGAGACAGTCAGGATCAACGATTCCCTCGGCACGATCTATCCCGAGGCGATGGCGGTTCTCGCGGCGAACCTGCGCCACGACTATCCGGAAACCAATTTCTGCCTGCACGCCCACAACGACAGGGGCTTCGGCCTCCAGAACGCGCTCGCCTCGATCTATCACGGCTTCAACCTGATCGAGGGCGGGTTCGCCGAATTCGGCAACCGTTCCGGCCTGCCGGCCATCGAGCTTCTGAGCAAGATCTTCGCCGAGAAGAACATCCACATCACCGGCGGCGACCTGAATGACACGACCGTTTCGGAAACGGCACGGCTCGCCGAGGAGACCTTCCTGCTGGTGCCGAGCCTCTTCCGTCCGGCGAGCGGCCATATCGTCGACTGCGAGAACATGGGGGTCACCAACATTCCCGACTATCTCGGCGCGAGCAGCGCGTCGCGCTACTTCCTGAACCGGATCGGCCTGCATATGCCGACGCTCGAGCGGCTCTTCCACGACCTCGGCGTCAACGACCAGGGCAGCGTTTCGGAGATGGCCACCGGTTTCCGCGGTCATCTCGAAGGGCTGATGCACGAGGTCACCGTGAGGAAGGCTTTCGAATACCGCGCGCTGCGCCGGATGGTCGAGAATTTTTACGACGACGACGTGCTGTTCTCCGACCGGGTCTACGG
>DATGWU010000615.1:0-2802 GCA_035299345.1 Rhizobium sp. | reverse complement strand
CAGGGAACGATCCCCGCCTCATTCGATCTCGTCCGGAAAGCGATTTCCGCCCGCCGCAAGATGGAGATCGGCTACCACAGCCTCTCCGGCGCGGGAACCCGGCGCGTCGTCCGGCCACTCGGCCTCAGCGCCTTCGGGAATCTCTGGTTGCTGACCGCCTGGTGCGAACTGCGGGACGGCTTCCGGGACTTCCGGCTCGACCGCGTCGAAGACGCGATCCTGCTCGACGAGACATTTCCAGCCGATGCAGAAAAGAGCTTCGAGCACTATCTGGACGGCCTCGCCGGATGAATGGAGCTCCGGTCAGGGTTTCAGGCTGGGGCAAGTCTTGCGGCGTAGCTTCCCCGCGTCTTCCCGTTTTCGAACTCGTTCTTCGGTCCCGATTCTCTTGCTTCATCCCTCGTCTTTCCATGGCCGACCGACAAGGAACGCACAGTCCGATGTGCCGGCCGGCCGTTCGGACACGGTGGTGACGGACCGTTTACCATTGAGCGGCATCTTCGCTTCGGGGGACGAGCGATGACGAAGGCGCGTGATTTGCTGGAAAGGGTGTGCGGCAAGATCTCTGATCTGCCTGATCCTGCATGCGTCAAGGACGGCGAGCTTCGTTACGTCGCGGCCAACGATGCTTATGCGCAACTTTTCGGCCTTCATCCCGAAGAATTCAACGGCAAGACGGACGGAGAGCTCTTCGATCAGGCAGCCTGGGGCGACCGCGACGACCGCGAGCGCCGGGCGATCGTCTTCGGGGAGGAGCAGGCTGTTCTGGTTTCCGATCGCGCCGGGCGGTCGCATCGGCTGATGGTCGAGCGGTTCTCCGACGAGGACGGCCGTTCATACCTCTTTGCGAAGGCCGGCGAAGTGGATGACAGGCAGGCTGCGGTGCCTTTGGTGCCAACGCCGGACGCGGAGGAATCCAGCGCGCCCCTGCACCGCCACATCGAGAGCCTGCTGCGTTTCCTGCCGGTCGGCGTCCTGTTGCTCAGCAACGAGCTCGTCATCGAGTACTTCAACGACGCCTTCGCAGGCATGCTCGGGAGCAACCGGCCGGAACGGCTCATCGGCATGAGCTACCGGGATTTCGTCCGCAGGAACTATGATCGGGGCGTCTACCGGCACGGGGAAGAAGTATTCGAAGACTTATATGCCCGTCGGCTTGCACAGATCCTGAACGACAAAGGACAGGGCAGCACCGCGCAGTTCGAGACGACGCGGGGATTGGTGCTGTCTGTCGTCGCCCAGCATCTGGACAGCGGCAAGATACTCGTTACCTATTCGGATGTGACGCCATTGCACCGACGCGAGCAGGAAAGCGTCCTTTACCGCACCACGATCGAGCAATTGCCGGTTCCCGTGTTCATTCGTGACAAGGAGCACCGCTTCATTTTTGCCAACAAGGCTTACGAAGACATGCACCGGTGCACGCTCGAAAGCGTGTACGGGCTCGACGAGGAAGAGATGTTCCCGGAACTCGGCGCGGAGTTCCATCAGGACAATGTCCAGGTGTTGCGGACTGGGGCGTTGATCGAGCGCGCCGCCGACGTGACCCTTCCGGACGGGCGCCCGGCGTCCATTGTCACCCGGATGAGCCGGATCATCACGCCCGACCAGAAGCCTTACCTCGTCGGCTCCATTTCGGACGTGACACTGCTCAAGGCGCGCGAACAGCAACTGCTGGAAGCTCAGGCCCGGACGGAGAAGCTTTACGACGATCTCGTCAGCATTTTCCGAATCATGCCGGTCGGCGTCGCGATTCTCGACCGCGACCTGAACGTTGAGTTCGCCAACGAGCAATGCGCGACGATCTGGGCCTGGCCCGAAGGCACGCCGCTCGAGGGCAGGCCGTTTCGCCATTACTGCGAGCTCAATCGAAAGAAGGGGTGGAGCTGGCCCGAGATCGAGTTCGAAGAGGGGTACCGGCAGCGCGTCGTCGCCTTCGGTGAACTTCGCGGGTCTGTGACCCGCGAGATGGCTTACGCCGACGGGAAGTACGTGCTGAGCACCGCCACGCGCCTCAATGACGACCGTATCCTGCTCACCTACGCCGACCTCACCGAGGTGCGGAAAAAGGAACGCGAAATCGGCGAGGCCCAGGCCAAGCTCGAACAACTCGGCCAGTTCATGCAGGATGCGACGCGGGTGATGTCGCAGGGCCTCGCTTTCGTCGAGGACGGCGTGATCCTGCAGTCGAACGAGGCGCTTGCGCGTATCCTGAACGTCCCGGCAAAGCTCGTGGAACCGGGCCAGAGCTGGCATGCCTCCTTCGCCTGTTGCGCGCGGCGCGGTGATTTCGGCGCCGAGCCGATGGAACGGCTGCGCAAGTGGCAGGAAAAGATCGATGCGCAGAAGGGGTTCTCAGAGGTCTTCCTCGCCGATGGCAAAACCTGGGTGCAGGTCGACGCGACGGTGAGCAGCCACGGCCACTGGATGCTCGTCTATTCCGACATCACCGAAATGAAGAAACGCGAGCAGGAACTGACGGTTCTTCTCGCCCGCAGCGAGGCAGCCGACAGGGCGAAGTCGGAATTCCTCGCCAACATGAGCCACGAAATCCGCACGCCGATGAACGGCGTGCTCGGCATGGCGGAACTGCTGGCCGGCTCCAATCTCGACACCCGCCAGAAGACCTTCGTCGACATCATCGTGAAATCCGGCAATGCCCTGCTGACGATCATCAACGACATTCTCGACTTCTCGAAGATCGACGCCGGACAGATGCAGTTGCGCAAGATGGCGTTCGACCCGATCGACGCGGTCGAGGACGTGGCGACGCTGCTTTCGACCGCTGCCGCCGAAAAGGAC
>DATGWU010000614.1:0-16331 GCA_035299345.1 Rhizobium sp. | reverse complement strand
AGCCATCGCTGGACGGCGGCAGCACCGACCGGGTCTTCCGGCAGCCAGTCGGTCCTGCCTGCCTTCTTCGCGAGATAGACGAGGATTGCGTTGGAATCGCAGATGATCGTGCCGTCGTCGTCGAGAGCGGGAACCTGCCCGAACGGATTGATCGCGAGGAACGTCTCGGCCTTGTGTTCGCGCTTGGCGAGGTCGACGTATTGGAGCTCATGCGGAATGCCGAGCAGCGAAAGGAAGAGCCGTGCCCGATGGGCGTGGCCGGACAGCGGATGATAATAGAGTCTCATGTCGGGTCTCCTGCGAACGACGATGGACCGCAGAGTGATTGTTATTCATGACGTTGATAAGTACCGTTTCAATAACTAAACTATTGCGCTGAGTGAAATAATAATCGGAGCGTCAGACATGGATCGCTGGCAGGCGATGCGGATATTCGCGCAGGTCGTGGACTGCGGCGGTTTTGCCCCGGCCGCGCGATTGCTGCACATGAGCCCGCCGGCCGTGACCCGCGCCGTTGCCAGCCTGGAACAGCATATCGGCACGCGGCTCCTCGTCCGCACGACCCGTTCGCTGAAGCTGACGGCCGCCGGCGAAGGCTATGTCGCCGACTGCCGGCGCATATTGGCAGAGATCGCCGAGGCGGAGGCGAACGCCGCCGGCAGTTTCACGCATCCTGCGGGCCTGCTCACGGTCACGGCGCCGACGCTCTTCGGGCGCATCCATGTGTTGCCGGTAGTTCTCGACTTCCTCGATCACTACCCGGCCATGCAGGTGAAGACGGTCTTTGTCGACCGCGTGACCAATCTCGTCGAGGAGGGACTGGACGTCGCGGTGCGGATCGCCGCCCTGCCCGCCTCAGGCCTCGTCGCGCGGCGGGTCGGATCTATCCGCCAGGTTCTCTGCGGGTCACCGGACTATTTCAGCCGTTTCGGGGAGCCTCGGACACCGCAAGACCTTGTGCACCACCGCATCATCGGACGCGACCGCCTTTTCGGCCATTCCGAATGGTTGTTCGGACGCGACCAGGATATCCGCGTTCCGATCGCTCCTCGTCTCATCTGCAATACCAATGATGCGAGCATCGCCGCGGCTGTCGCCGGATGGGGCATCTCCCGCTTCCAGTCGTATCAGATAGCGGCCGACGTCGAAGCCGGACGGCTCAAGGTCATCCTTGCCGATTACGAGCGCGAGCCCGTGCCGGTCCATCTGGTGCATGCCGAAGGCCGCATGGTGTCGGCCCGTGTGCGCGCCTTCGTCGACTTCGCCGCCGAGCGCCTGAGGCATCGACCGGGCGTCAATGCGATCCCGGACGTGCGCCCTTAGCGAATTTTGTCGAGCATCTTGTAGTAGAGGCCGACGAGCGGGAGGAACCACGGTTTGCCGAAGTGCCCCGGTACCGCCGGCCAGGCGAGCCCCTTCAGCGGATTGCGGTCCTCCCGTCCGAGCATCGCGTCGGCCATCACCGTGCCGAGATGGGTGGAAAACTGCGCCCCGTGACCGGAATAGCCCATGGCATACCAAAGCCCGTCATGATAGCCGGCCCGCGGATAGCGGTCCTTGGTCATGTCGACCAGCCCGCCCCAGCAATAGTCGATCTCAACATCCGCAAGCTGCGGGAAAATCCGGGCGAGGCTTTCCCGCAGGATCTCGCCGCTCTTCGCATCGGAGCGCTGGTCGGATGTGGCGGAGAAACGGGCGCGCCCGCCGAAGATCAGGCGATTGTCCGGCGACAGCCGGAAATAGTTGCCGATGTTCATCGAATTGACGCAGGTGCGGTTGCCGGGCATCGTTGCGGCCACTTCCTGATCTGTGAGCGGCCTTGTGGCGATGATGAAGCTGCCGACGGCGATGATGCGGCGGCGAAAGTAGCCGAAATTCGGCGTCGTATAGGCTCCGGTCGCGACCAGCACCTGATCGGCCGTGACCGTTCCGCGTGTCGTCCGCAGGATGTGGCGCGCACCGGCCGTGCCCTGACCGGTGACCGCCGCATCTTCGTAGATCACCGCGCCGCGCCGGCAGGCCGCATCGGCAAGACCGGCCGCATAGCGGCCCATGTGCATCATGGCGCTCTTCTTCGAGAGCATCGCGCCGTGGAAGGGAGACCCGACCTCGTTCTTCAGGTCGGCTGCCGAAAGAAGCATGGTGTCGGGATCGACCTCGCTGTGCACCGCCTCAAAATTGCGGGCGATCGCCTCGAAATGCTGCGGCTTCGAGGCGAGCTTCAGCTTGCCGGCACGGCGGAAGTTGCAGTCGATGCCCTCCTCCGCGACCAGTGCCTCGATTTCATCGACGGACTCGTCGAGCGCCTTGTAGAGGGCGATGGCCCGTTCCTTGCCGAGTTCCGCCTTGGCGGCGAGATAGCTGTGCGCGAGGCCGTTGTTGAGATGTCCACCATTGCGACCCGATGCGCCGGAGCCCACTCGGTCGGCCTCCAGCACGACGACCCGCGCGCCACCCATGGCGAGCCTTCGGGCCGCGGCGAGCCCGGTGAAGCCACCGCCGGTGACTGCGACATCGAAGTGACCTTCGACATCTCCTTTGGCTCCGCCGGCGAATGCGGGTGCCGTATCATGCCAGTAGGACAGGTATTTCATGGCATGTCCGCCTCATCTAGAGCCCGACCACGCCAGGAAGTCCGGAAATGTCGGAGATTTCCACATAGCCGTAATAGGGGTTTGCCGGCTCGTGTCCGCGATTGACCCAGACCTTGTTCCTGATGCCGAGGTCGTGGGCGGACATGAGATCGTAGCGGAAGGACGAGGAGCAGTGAAGAATGTCTTCCGGACCACAGCCCAGCATGTCGAGCATGTATTCGAAGGCCTTGAAGCGCGGCTTGTAGGCCTGCGCCTGTTCGGCGGTGTAGACCGCGTGGAAGGGAACGCCGAGCTTCCCGACGTTGGACATGATCTGCGCGTTCATCGCGTTGGACAGGATGACGAGGGGAATTTCCTTCGCTACCTTCGCAAGCCCTGCCGGCACGTCGGCATGCGGCCCCCAGGTCGGAACCCGCTCGTAGACCATGCGCGCGTCCTCGTCCTTGAAGGAAACATAGTTGCGCTTGCAGCTCCTCTCGAGTGCATTGTGCACGACCTCGGTATAGGGCTTCCAGTCGCCGAGGATTTCGTCGAGCCGGTAGGCGGCGAAGTTCCTGATGAACTCCAGCATCTTCGGCTCGTCGAGCCGATCGCCGTAAAGATCACGCGCGGCTTCCGCCATCTGGAAATTGGTTAGCGTGCCATAGCAGTCGAAGGTGATGTATTTCGGGCGGAAGGTCGTCATGCGGGGCATCCTTTGAGAAAGCGGCGCGGGAGCCGGATCGGCTGTTGGGATCATCATAAGCCGCGTTCCGGCGCCGAGCCCGACTGAATTGCCGCGCCTCGAAGCAGAATATTCTGTATGCAGAGCATCGGCTGGCAGATGGTTGCGGCAGGTCGCAACGGCCGAGAACGGCACATGCCAATGCTTGCAGATTTCGATCCCGTCGGATGATGCGGCCGGGACGCCGGTGAGGCGGTCCCGCGCCTTCCACGACAGAACGTATCAGAACCGCACGTCGATCCTCGCCTTGAAGCCGTGCTCCCGGGCATCGGCCGCGAGCTGGCCGTTGTAGGAAAGCCCGAGCCTGGCGCCCGTGGCAATATCGAAATCGAGACCAGCCTCGATAACCGCGGCGTCCTCGGCGATCGGCGTTCCCGCAACCGTGAATGCGTCGCCGCCTGCGAAGGCCTGCGTCGACTGGGGCACCGTGTCGCCGAAGGCATGTCGCCAGCCGAGCGTGCCGTGGGCTCTTGATCTCGGCATGTTCAGGCCGAGGTCTGTTGCGGCGCGCAGTCCGATCGTCGTGAAGGTCGTTTCCGTCGACTGGGCACCTGCCGCCAGCGCCGCCGCGCGGCCATCTTCGCTAAAGGCGCCCGTCCGCAGATTGACATGGGCAAGGCCGGCGAAGGGTTCGAAGAAGCCGCTGGCGGTATCGATCCGGTATCCCGCTTCACCAAAGGCCTGGAAGGTGTGGGCATCGTAGTCGGCGGACAAACGATCGGAAAAGCCGTTGAAGGCGACGGAGCGATCAGTTCCGATGTCGTGCCAGGTATAGGCCAATCCGCCCGTGAGTCTGAGGGCATCCCATCGGCCGCCGCCGTAAAGTCCGATATGGTAATCGTCGCTCGAGCCGGACGAGTATCTGTCGTCTGAAGCGAAATAGGTATGGCTGTAACCTGTCAGCAGTCCCACCCGGACATCCGGGGAAAACGCACCTTCAAGGCCGGCCAGAAAACCTCCGATCGAGCGGTCGAGCGTCGCGGTATTGCCGTCACCGTCGCTCGTGCCCCACGCACCGAAGGCGTGCCCCCACGCCAGCAGCCCCTCGCCATCGGCCGGCGCGCGGCGCAGCCCGTCCGGCCCGTAAACCATGGCCTGCATGGAGGATGAGGGAACGCTGGAGAATGCGGCCTGCAGGCGTTCGTCGACGGAATCGCGCACGAAATGGCTTTCCTCGATCAGCGCGGTCTTGGCCGAGGCATGAATCTCGCCGGAAAGGACGTCGAACGCCTGGCCGATCAGTTCCTCGTCGTCGGGCAGGATCGCGACCGCACCATAGATTTCCGAACCGAGGCCGAGGCTCTCGACGCCGGCAGCGGTGGCCTTCTGGTTCCTGGTCCTCGCCTTGTCGACAAAGTCTATGTCGTTGCGCGTCAGTTCGAGATAGACGTTGTTGGCGTCATAGCCGAGCTCCGGCGTGAGAAAAGCATAGTTCGAGACGACATCGCCGAACGTGCCGTCGATACCGCCGTCGGCGGTCAGGATGACATAGGTGGAGAACGGCCGGTAGCTCCCGGTCATGCCGACATGGGCGACGGTGGCGCCATTCAGATAGGCGGTTCCTGTCGCGTGAATGAGGTCGCTGTCAGTGCTTGTCGGATCGACTTCCACTTCATAGCTGGATGCGGCGTCGAAGACCACGTCACCGGCGACATTGATGGTTCCAACCGAGTTGCCCGGCGCGATCGTCGCGCCGGCGCCGAGTGTCGTCGTGCCGACCGTGCCCGACCCGCCGAGCGTCGCGCCGGAGAGCACGTCTATGGCCCCGCCGAGGACGGTCGTCCCCCCCGTCAGACCGACGCTCAGGAGCCCGCCGGCAACGGTGGTGGTGCCGGTGAAGCCCGACCCGTCCCCGGTATAGAGCAGCGCCCCGTCCCCGCTCTTGACCACGCTGCCCGAACCGGAGAGCGTGCCGCCATATTGGGCGTCCGCCTGCTGGGAGAAAGTGAGGTTGCCGCCGGCCGCAATCACCGCATCGCCGGTGAAGCGCTCGGCCGCAGTCGTCAGCCCACCGTCGTCGATCGTCCAGTCGAGGGACGAAGTCCCCGCTAGCGTCAGCGTTCCGGCACCCTGCTTCACCATCGTCCCGCTCGTGCCACCATAGCCCGAGATATCACCGGCGAAGCTCGCGTCGGCGCTCTGGTCGAAGATGACCGTCCCCGCATTCCCGATATCGCCGGCAAGCGACGCCGCGTCGCCGTGGAGGGTTCCGGCGGCAACGAGTGTCCCACCGTAGGAGTTCGTGCCGGTCAGGATGAGCGTGCCGGCACCGTTCTTGACGAGTGCGCCACCGCCTACGATGTCCTGCGAAAGAGTGAAGGTGTTGTTCTGGTCGACAATCTCCAGTCCGCCGCCGCCCGCTCCCCAGGAAAGGGTCCGTGCCGTCCCGTTATAGCTTGTGCCGGTCACCTTGAGAGTGCCGCCGTCGAAGGCCAGGGCACCCGCGGCATCGCCGAGGTTCCCATCCGCCGAGACGGAAATCGTGCCGCCGAGCAGCCGCGTACCGCCCTGATAGGTGTTGGTCCCCGCGAGCACCAGGACGCCGCCTTCGGTCTTCGAGATGCCGCCGGTGCCGGAGATCTCGGTGGCGATTTCCGCCGTCTCATTCGCGAGCACGCGGATTTCCGCGTTGCCGTCCGCGCGCGCCGACCCGTCCACCAGGAGTTCTCCGGCGCCTTCCAGGCGGTAGCCGCCGTCGACGAACTGCAACCCCTTGAAGCTCTGCGTGCCGGTCACGGTGATCGTGCCGCCGCTGAAGCCGCCGGGCTCGTTCTTGAACACCGCGGTATTTCCCGCCCAGGCGACGGGGATCACGCCGCCGGTGCTGAGCCATTTGTCATCGGTCGCGTTCCATGTACCGTTGCCACCCTGCCAGTGCTGCAGGGTGTCGTCGCCGGATGCGGCGATGAACAGGTCGACATTGCCGCCGCCCGCCTGGATCGCGTAGTCCGCCGCATCGGACAAGACTGGCGTCGTGCCGATCACTAGCCCGTTGTCAGTCAGCGTCCCGCCATAGGTCATCAGCCGGTAGTAGCCGAAGCCGGCCGTACCGTCCGCTGCGCTATTGCTCTCGGCCAGATCCAGCGTGCCGTCCAGCGTCAGGTCGCCGGTCACGTCGATGCGATCGCTCGTCCCCGGGCTCGCCGCAGATGTACCGGGGCTGCCAAGCTCGTAGTCGAGGATTGATCCCGACGAGAGGGAAAGATCGCCGCTCACCGTCAGCGTGCCGACGGAATTCCCCGGCGCAATTACACCTCCGGTGGCCACCGTCGTGGTTCCGACCGTACCGGATCCGCCGAGGGTCGCACCATTCTGGATCGCCACAGCGCCGGCAATGCTCGCTCCGGGATGGCTGGCATCACCGACCACGAGCTTGCCGCCGCTGACGGTCGTCAGGCCGGTATAGGTATTTGCGCCGTTCAGCGTCAGCGCACCCGCCCCGGTCTTGGTGAGATCGCCGCTGCCGGAGATGACGCCCGATACGGACAGGGCCGCCACGCCGGCACTGAACGTCACCGAGGACCCGCTTGCGAGAGTCACATCGTTGCCGAGTGCCAGGCCCGTATTCTGTGCAGCGATCGTGGCAGAAGCACCCGAGGTCAGCTCGAGATCGCCCAGAAGGGCCGAACCGGTCAGGAGATCCAGCACATTATTGCTACCACCGAAGCGGATGGCGGCAGCACGTGTGACCCCATCGCTATTAAGCCCGCCGGCAATGGTTCCGGCATTGGTGATGATATTTCCGTCATAGGTCGTCACACCAGCACCGGCCGCCCCGTCGCCGGTACCGGCACCGCCGGTAATAGTACCGGCGTTGAGCAGGATACTGCCGGAGCCGACCATATTGACCCCGACGCCGCTCGCGCCGGCGGAACTCGTTGAACTGAGTCCGACTGCGCCCGCTCCGCCGGTGCCGCCCGTGATCGTCCCGAGGTTGGTGGCAATCGCGCCGATTCCGAGCATCAGCAGGCCGTCCCCGCCACCGCCGCCACCACCGGCAAAACCGCCGCCACCGCCGGCTCCGCCGTTGCCACCGACGACGTTGCCACCAAAGTTGTCGAAGGTGGTCCCGACGCCCACGATCGCTATGCCGGAGCCGCCACCGCCACCACCGGCACCGTTGGCAGGAATTCCCGACGTTCCTTCGCCACCGGCACCGCCATTCCCGCCGGCCACGGTAACCCCCGAACTCACGGTGAGGCCCGAACCACCGAAGTAGACGCCGGCCCCGCCGCCACCGCCGCCTGCGGCGAAGTTGAATCCGTCGGCCCCGACGCCTCCGTCTGAGCCGCTCAGGCCCCCGACGACCGAGATCGTTCCGGAAAAGGTCCTGAAACCCGCAACGCCACCGGTGCTACCGGCGGCTTCGCCGGACGCGCCAGCGCCTCCGTCACCGTTCGAGCTGGGGTCCCCCGGAAAGACGACCGTATCTGGGCCGACCAGGACGCTCGCCCCGCCGCCATCGCCGTTGCCGGCGCCCCCGTCGCCGCTGCGATCCGCGGAACCGGCACCGCCGGGCGCACTGCAGGCGGCCGTGGCGCCGGGGGCGCACGCAGCCCAGGCGGCATCGGATCCTGCAAGCAACACACCGGCCAAGGGAAACAAAAGGCTTGCAAGAGCGGAGGCGCTACCAAGCGCACTCGACGCCTGCAAACCGCGAACACGCGATTTCGCCGCGGAGCGGCGGACTACATCTTCAAGACCGGTGCCGGCTGATTCTGAACCCCGCGCCGTCCGCATACACGCTGTGAATGTCGGCATTCATCCCCCGGTGTCGACCTGTGCAGTGCGAACGCTGACCAGCAGCGATTACTTATTCAGTCGTCTCCGATATTCCACAACGGAGTACAACTTTCAATAACGCACAATTGGATATCGCATTCTGAAGCAAGTTTCCTGTTCATACTCCGTCGGCGCAGCGCCTGCATGCCTCTTGGATCCAGATCCAGCCAACCGCAGCATAAGATGCGGCGAGCCACTGAAGCTACGGCGGAAGATGTCGGGGCCGGGACCGCCTTCGGACGATCTACCGGCCCCGAACCCTCGACACTATGGGCAAGACATAAAGGATCTGCCCATGCGAACATTGCAGACACAGTTGGAGCGCTTCGGAGAGCAGCACCTCGAGGGCGCCTTGCGCCTCTCCCGACAAGCCGGATGGCCACATCGCATCGAGGACTGGCGGCTGGCGCTTTCGCTGAGCGATGGCGTCGCCGCCGTCGACGGCGATGGACAGGTCGTCGGCACGGTGCTCGTCACGGCATTCAAGACCGATGCCGCCACCATCAACATGGTGATTGTCGACGAGGCGATGCGTGGCCAGGGTCTCGGGCGCAAGCTCATGGATGCGGCATTCCGGCTCGCCGGCAACCTTCCGCTACGGCTCGTCGCGACGACGGAAGGATTGCCACTCTATGAAAAGCTCGGCTTTCGTCAGACCGGGACCATTCTACAGCATCAGGGTATCGTGGGTGCGATGCCGGCACCTGCGGGCGTCGAACCCGCCTCCCCGGCGGACCTGACGGCGATCATTGCCCTTGATCGTGCCGCTTGCGGAGCCGACCGGGAACGACTGATCGTCTATCTCGCCACGATCGGCGAGTTTGCGGTCCTTCGCCGCAACGGGCACGTTGAAGCGTTCGCCGCATTGCGGTCCTTCGGTCGAGGCGACGTGATCGGTCCCGTCGTCGCGTCAACGCTCGAGGACGCAAAGTCCCTCGTCTCACATTTCATCGCGAAACGGCCGGGCCTTTTCCTGCGTGTCGACACCGGCGCCGAAGCCGGGCTCGCCGGCTGGCTTGCCGAACAGGGTCTCGCCCATGTCGGCGGCGGCATCACCATGGCCCGACCCGTAGAGGAACGGGCCAAGCCGGCGGTCACCACATTCGCCCTCGCCAACCAGGCCCTCGGCTGATCCGGAGAAGATCATGTACAGCAATTCCCTCATCGAACTCGATCGCGCGCACCTCATCCATCCGGTCGCCTCCTATCGCGGCCACGAGCAGCAGGGCGTGCGCGTGCTCTCCTCCGCCAGGGGGGCGACGGTGACCGATGCGAGCGGCCGGCAGCTAGTCGACGGCTTCGCCGGACTCTGGTGTGTCAACGCCGGCTATGGGCACGATAGCATCGTCGAGGCGGCCGCCCGCCAGATGCGCGAGCTTCCCTATGCGACCGCTTATTTCGGCTTGGGCTCCGAGCCGGCGATCCGCCTCGCCTCCGAACTGGCCGAACGCGCGCCGGGCGATCTCGACCACGTCTATTTCACCCTCGGCGGATCGGATGCCGTCGACAGCACGATCCGCTTCGTTCGCTATTATTGGACCGCCCGCGGCGAACCCCGGCGGGACCAGTTCATCTCGATCGAGATGGGTTATCACGGCTCCTCCACCGTCGGCGCCGGGCTCACGGCCCTGCCGGCGTTCCATGCCGGCTTTGGCATCCCTTTCGACTGGCAGCACAAAATTCCGTCCCCTTATCCTTACCGGAACCCCGTCGGCGAGGATCCGCAAGCCGTCATCGCCGCTTCCCTTGCGGCGTTGCGGGCGAAGGTCGAGGAGATCGGACCGGAACGGGTCGCCGCCTTCTATGCCGAGCCGATCCAGGGCTCCGGCGGCGTCATCGTGCCGCCCCGCGGCTGGCTGAAGGCGATGTGCGATCTCTGCCGGGAACTCGGAGTCCTCTTCATCGCCGACGAGGTCATCACAGGCTTCGGCCGGACGGGACCTCTTTTCGCTTGCAGCGAAGAAGGTGTCGTGCCCGACTTCATCACGACCGCCAAGGGTCTCACCTCCGGTTACGTCCCGATGGGCGCCGTGTTCATGGCGGACCATGTCTACCAGGCGATCGCTGACGGCGCCGGCGCCTCGGCGGTCGGCCACGGCTATACCTATTCGGCCCATCCGGTCAGCGCCGCCGTCGGCCTGGAAGTGTTGAAACTCTACGAGAACGGCCTCCTCGAAAACGGCAGAAAGGCGGGCGCCCGGCTGATGGCCGGCCTCGAGGCTTTGAAAGATCACCCGCTGGTCGGTGAGGTTCGAGGTCGCGGCATGCTCGCCGCGGTCGAGCTGGTCGTCGACAAGAAGAACAAGACGCCGCTGCCCGCCGAAGCGCAGGCGGCGCGGCGCATCTTCGACCGGGCCTGGGAGAACGGCCTCGTCATCCGCGCCTTCGCAAACGGCGTCCTCGGTTATGCCCCGCCGCTCTGCTGCACCGATGCCGACATCGACGCGATCCTCGAACGCACGGCCGTGACGCTGAACCAGACACTCGAGGATCCGGATGTGCGCCGCGTCCTGAAGGACTGAGCGCTCCGGGGGAGTCATGCCCCCAAATGTCGCGGGGTCGGCAGATTCGCAATTTTGTGCCGTGCCGCTGTGTCTTTTCGGCGGAATCGGTGCGGTGCGAATGCCACACTTGATAAACGAAAAGGCTCGCGGAACCGAACGGCGGGCTCGAAATGAAGGCGAGACAGTCGCCCAAATCGGGAACAAAATAATCTGCCGCAAGCGCGAACGGCGCGCGGCGCAACTGGGGAAACGGACTTGAGCAAGCAACTGCCTGATTTCAAGTACATGACCTTCGACGTGGTCGGCACCCTCATCGACTTCGAGGCGGGTCTCAAGGACTGCCTGGCCGGGATCGCCATGGAAGCCGGCGTTACCATCGATGGCGAGGAAGCCCTGGCACTCTACAGGCAAGCCCGCTACTCGGACGGCGCGGACCTCTTTCCCGACGACCTCGTCCGGGTCTATCTCGCGATCGCGCCGACGCTCGGGCTTCCGGCCGAGAGACGCTACGGCGAGCGGCTGCGCGATTCCGCCAGAAGCTGGAAGGCGTTTCCCGACAGCGCCGAGGCGCTTGCCCGCCTTGCGCGTGACTATCGGCTGGTCGCGATGACGAATGCGCGGCGCTGGGCTTTCGACCACTTTGCGACCGAACTCGGCAATCCGTTCCATGCCACCTTCACCGCAGACGATACGGGGACCGAGAAACCAGATCCGGCCTTCTTCGAACAGGTATTCGGTTTCGTCGCTTCGGAGGGTGCCTCGAAGGCGGACATCCTGCATGTCGCCCAGAGCCAGTACCACGACATCGGGATTTCCCGGAAGCTCGGCATGACCAATTGCTGGATCGAGCGGCGCCATGCCCAGAAAGGCTATGGCGGCACGATCGAGCCGGCTGAGTTCACCGCCCCCGACTATCACTTCACGTCCATGGCCGACCTTGCAGAGGCCGTGGCAACCGCCCGAAAATGACCTGTCTTCAACACCAGGGGTGAAGCCGCGAAAGACGGACAGCCCTCAACCGACAACAAAAAAGGGGAAGTAGCATGAGCGACAAGATTACCAACTGGACCAGAAACGACGACGCGATGGTCGAAGACGCCATCCGCCGCGGCGCGACACGCCGCGAACTTCTTCAACTGATGCTCGCCGGCGGCGTCGCGCTCTCGGCCGGCGGCCTCGTCCTCGGCCGCGCATCCAACGCTATCGCCGCCACGCCAACGAAGGGTGGCCATCTGAAGGCAGCCGGATGGTCGGCATCGACCGCCGACACGCTCGACCCGGCCAAGGCGTCGCTGTCGACGGACTATGTCCGTTGCTGCGCCCTCTACAACCGCCTGACCTTCCTCAACAAGGACGGCATCACCCAGATGGAGCTGGCCGAGAGCATCAAGACGGCGGACGCAAAGGTCTGGACCGTCAAGCTGCGCTCCGGCGTGACGTTCCACGACGGCAAGACGCTCTCTTCCGCCGACGTCGTCTTCTCGCTGAAGCGGCACCTTGATCCGGACGTCGGCTCGAAGGTCAATTCGATCGCCAAGCAGATCACCGGCATCAAGGCCGTGGACCCGCTGACCGTCGAGATCACGCTCGCCAACCCGAACGCCGACCTGCCGACGATCCTGGCCATGCATCACTTCATGATCGTGCAGGACGGCACCACCGACTTCTCCAAGGGCATCGGCACCGGGGCATTCAAGGTCGAGACCTTCCAGCCGGGCGTGAAGTCCGTCTTCGTGAAGAACCCGGACTACTTCAAAGCCGGCGGGGCAAACATCGACTCCTTCGAGTATTTCGCCATCAGCGACGACACCGCTCGCGTCAACGCGCTTCTCTCGGGTGACGTTCATCTTGCGGCTTCGATCACACCGCGTTCGATGAAACTCGTCGAAAGCCAGCCGGGCTTCGTGTTGTCCCAGACGACCTCGGGCAACTACACCGACCTCAACATCCGCCTCGACATGGAACCCGGCAGCAAGGCCGACTTCATCCAGGGTATGAAATACCTGGTCAACCGGGAGCAGATCAAGAAGTCGGTCCTGCGCGGGCTCGCCGAGGTGGCGAACGATCAGCCGATCTCCGCCGCAAACATCTACCACAATGCCGAACTCAAACCCAAAGCATACGACCCCGAGAAGGCCAAGTTCCACTTCGAGAAGTCCGGTCTCCTCGGCCAGTCCATTCCGATCGTCGCATCGGATGCCGCCACCGCATCGGTCGACATGGCCACGCTCGTCCAGCAGGCCGGCAGCGAGATCGGCATGAAGTTCGACATCCAGCGCGTGCCTTCCGACGGCTATTGGTCGAACTATTGGCTGAAGGCGCCGGTCCATTTCGGCAACATCAACCCCCGTCCGACGGCGGACATCCTCTTCTCGCTGCTCTACGCCTCCGATGCGCCCTGGAATGAGAGCCAGTACAAGTCGGAGAAATTCGACAAGATGCTGATCGAGGCCCGCGGCTCGCTGGACGAAGCCAAGCGCAAGACGATCTATGGCGAGATGCAGGTCATGGTCGCCGAGGAAGCCGGCACGGTGATCCCCGTCTACATCTCGAACGTCGACGCGATCTCCGGCAAGCTGAAGGGCCTCGAGGCCAATCCGCTCGGCGGCCAGATGGGCTATGCCTTCGCCGAGTATGTCTGGCTCGAAGCCTGATAGCCGCTGAAAACCGGGAAGGCGCCCGTCGCCTTCCCATCATCTTCACCGATGACGTCTCAGTTTTTTGCCCGTAATCTTCACGGGCCCGTGCATCGCATCGCCTGCCGTATCGATGCTCAACCGAAGAGGGGCCGTCTCATGAGCCCATATGTACTCAATCTTGTCGGAGCGCGCCTCCTGATCGCGGCACTGACGCTGCTGATCGTTTCTTTCGCGGTCTTTTTCGCCACGGCGATGCTTCCAGGCGACACCGCGACGATCCTGCTCGGCCAGGCTGCGACACCGGAGGCGGTGGCGGGCCTGCGGAGTGCGATGCATCTCGACGAACCGGCTTTCATCCGCTTTATGCGCTGGCTGGCGGGGCTCGCGAGCGGAGACCTGGGCACTTCCTATGTCAACAATATTGCGGTCGCCGACCTGATCGGCGGTCGCTTCGTCAACACGATGCGGCTCGCCGGCGTGACCACCCTCATCGCCGTACCGATTGCCCTGACGCTCGGCATCACGGCCGCCATGTTCCGAGGCTCGCTCTATGATCGCATCGTCACGATCGGCACCATCGGCGTGATCTCCGTCCCGGAATTCATGATTGCGACGGCGGCCGTTCTCGTCTTCTCGGTCTATCTCAAATGGCTTCCCGCGCTTTCGATCGCGAGCGACGTCACATCCATCGGGCAGATTCTGAAGATCTACGCCATGCCGGTCATCACCCTGACCTTCGTGGTCTCGGCACAGATGATCCGCATGACGCGCGCCGCCGTCGTCGAGACGATCGACACCCCCTATGTCGAGGCTGCTCTCCTGAAGGGAGCGTCACGGCCCCGCATGGTCCTGCGCCATGCCTTGCCGAATGCGGTCGGCCCGATCGTCAACGCAATCGCCCTGTCTCTTTCCTACCTCGTCGGCGGCGTCATCATCGTCGAGACGATCTTCAACTATCCGGGTGTCGCCAAGCTGATGGTCGACGGCGTCGAAACCCGCGACCTGCCGCTCATCCAATCCTGCGCGATGATCTTCTGTTTCGGCTACCTGCTCTTGATCACGCTTGCCGACATCATTGCCATTCTTGCAAATCCGAGGCTGCGCTGACCATGACCCTGCCCGCCATGCTGTCGAGAAAATTCGGCTACCACTTCAACTGGGTCGGCATGATCGGCCTGTCGATCATACTCTTCTGGGGCGTTGTCGCGATCGTTGCGCCGCATATCATCCCCCACCCTGTCGGCGAAATCGTCGACGAGGACTTCTTCGGGCCGATCAGCAGCAAGCTCTGGCTCGGCTCCGACTATCTCGGACGCGACATGGTCTCGCGTGCGTTGATGGGCGCCCGCTACACGGTCGGAATTTCACTTGCCGCCGTCTCCATCGCGTGCTTCAGCGGGGTCGTCCTCGGCATGACGGCCGCGGTGACGGGCGGCTGGTTCGATGCGGCGCTGAGCCGCTTCCTCGACGCTTTGAACTCCATCCCCGGCAAGCTCTCGGGCCTCGTCATCGTCGCGGCCGTCGGCTCCTCGCTCACGGTTCTGATCATCACGCTCGCGGTCATCTACACGCCGGGCGCCTATCGCTTCGCCCGCGCGCTCGCCGTCAACATCAACACGATGGACTACGTCACCGTCGCCCGCACCCGCGGTGAAGGAACCCTCTATCTGATCCGCTCGGAAATCCTGCCGAACATCCTCGGGCCGGTGCTCGCCGACCTCGGCCTGCGTTTCGTCTTCATCGTGCTGCTCCTTTCCGGCCTTTCCTTCCTGGGCCTTGGCGTGCAGCCGCCCTATGCCGACTGGGGAGCGCTCGTTCACGAGAATATCGGCGGCCTGCCTTTCGGAGCGCCGGCAGTCATCGTGCCGAGCCTTGCCATCGCCAGCCTGACGATCAGCGTCAATCTTCTGATCGACAACCTCCCGCAGAAGATCCGCGACAGGAGCGCCTGATGAAGAATCTCGTTGAAGTCCGTGACCTGAAGGTCGAGGCCAGGACCGACTCCGGCCGGTGCGTCGAAATCATCAAGGGCGTCAGCCTCGACATCGCCCCCGGCGAGATCCTCGCGCTCATTGGTGAAAGCGGATCTGGCAAGACCACGATCGCGCTCACCCTGCTCGGGCATGCGCGCACCGGCTGCCGCATATCCGGCGGCAGCGTCGTCGTCGACGGAAAGGACATGGCGAAGCTCGGCGAGCGCGAGCTTGCATCCGTGCGTGGCACGGAGGTCGCCTATGTGCCGCAATCGGCAGCAGCCGCCTTCAACCCGGCGATCCGCATCATCGACCAGGTGATCGAAGTGACGAAGATCCATGGATTGATGTCGCCGGCGGAAGCCAGGAGCAAGGCGATCGGCCTTTTCCGCGCGCTGTCGCTTCCCGACCCTGACCATATCGGCGAGCGCTATCCGCACCAGGTTTCCGGCGGGCAGTTGCAGCGGCTTGCCGCCGCGATGGCGATGATCGGCGATCCGAAGCTCATCATCTTCGACGAACCGACGACCGCACTCGACGTGACGACACAGATCGAAGTACTGAAGGCTTTCAAGTCTGTGATGAAGGCCGGCGGGATCGCAGGCGTCTACGTCTCGCACGATCTCGCGGTCGTCGCGCAGATCGCAGACCGCATCATGGTGCTGCGCGGCGGGGAGGTTCAGGAAACCGGCTCGACGGATGACATCCTGCATCGTGCAACGCATCCCTATACGCGCGAGCTCCTCGCTGCCTTCGAACCGAAGCCCCGTGATGAGGCTGCCGTGGTCGAGCAAAAGCAGGCGCCACTCCTCAAGATCGACAACGTGATTGCGGGCTACGGTCCGATGCAGGCCGACGGACTGCCACTCGTGCGCGCTGTCAGCGGTGTGAGCCTCAGCATCGAAAAGGGCCGCAATCTCGGCATCATCGGGGAATCGGGCTGCGGAAAATCGACGCTTGCCCGCGCAATTGCCGGCATCCTGCCCGTATCCGCCGGAACCATGACCTTCGACGGCCACGAACTCGCTCCGTCGAGCCGCCAGCGCACGCACGACCAGGTGCGGGAGCTGCAGATCGTCTTCCAGTATGCCGATACCGCGCTCAATCCGGCGAAG
>DATGWU010000613.1:0-4466 GCA_035299345.1 Rhizobium sp. | reverse complement strand
CACGGGGTGATCGGCGGCAATCGCGACGATGTGCGGATCGGTGGGGGCGAGCGGTTCGCGGCTTTTCGCGTCGAGCCGTCGCGCTTCGATCTTTGGAATCGGTTCGCGCTTGTATCCCTCGATCAGCACGAGATCGCAGGGCGCAATCCGCGCCAGGATTTCCGCGAAGCTCGGTTCGGCCGCGCCGCGCAGCTCGTGCATGATGGCGTAGCGTGTCCCCGAGACGATCGTCACTTCGTGCGCACCCGCCTCACGGTGGCGGTAGCTGTCGGCGCCGACCTTGTCGATGTCGAAGTCGTGGTGGGCGTGCTTGATCGTCGAGATCCGGTAGCCGCGCCGGGTGAACTCGGCGACGAGGCGGACGGCGAGGCCCGTCTTGCCGGAATTCTTCCAGCCGGAAATGCCGAAGATTCTTGGCGTTGCGGTCATCCGTCGTCCTCCTCCAGAAAGGCTTTCGCGAGGGCGAGTTCGTCAGGCGTGTTGACATTGTAGAACGGATCGAGCGGCCCCCGCTTTGTCTCGATCGGCGGAAAATCGACGGCCGTCGACGGATGGCGCGCGATGAAGGCCTGGAGCTTGCGATTTCCGGGATCTGCCAGCCATTCCTCGAGATCGTCGGCAACTGCGATCGGCCAGAGCGCGATCACCGGATGCCAGCGTCCTGCGGACGAGGCGACGACGATGGCGTCGCCCGCGGGCAGGGCGGCCTCCAGCCGTTCCACGAGATCACGCGGAAGAAAGGGTGTATCCGCCGGTGCCGTCACGATATGCCGTGGCTTCGGCATCAGGTTTTCGGCATGGCGCAGCCCGGCGAGCACGCCGGCGAGCGGTCCC
The DNA here is from genome assembly GCA_035299345.1 of Rhizobium sp. Taxonomy (GTDB): domain Bacteria; phylum Pseudomonadota; class Alphaproteobacteria; order Rhizobiales; family Rhizobiaceae; genus Allorhizobium. Next base: position 3,632 of record DATGWU010000613.1, on the reverse strand, counting down.
GGACGGCCGGCGATGGTGTCAGGCACGAGCGGCAGTCCGAGCCCGGCGTCGGCGCCCTCGGGCGCGTTGACGGCGAGCGATGAAACCTGCGGAGCCAACCTCTCAGCGACATGCCGGATCATCGTCTTGCCGCCGAGCAGCACGGTCGCCTTGTTCTCGCCCATGCGGCGGGAGAGGCCGCCTGCGAGAATGATGCCCGGAGGCCTTTTCATCCGCGGGCCTTTCGCTTGTGTTCACGGTAGAAGGCATAGAGCCCCGACGCGATGACGATTGCGGTTCCAGTCATCATCCAGACGTCCGGCACTTCGCCGAAGACGACGAGCCCGAGGCCGACCGCCCAGAGGAGACTGGTATAGCGGAACGGTGCGATGAAGGATATCTCGCCGGTGCGCATCGCCATGATGATCGCCTGGTAGCCGATGAAGACGAGCACCGAGGCGAGGGCGAGAAGCCAGAACAATTCGCCGGTCATCGGCTGCCATCCGCCGAAGGGCTGGACGAGCAGGGCGCCCGCCACGGCGTTTCCCGCCGCTGAAAAGAGCGTGACGCTGAGCGACGACACGCCTGCATGGATGCGCTTCGTCACGAGATCGCGGGCGGCGGCGGAGAACACGCTGCCGACGACGTAGAGCGAGGCGAGCGTGAAACCTTCAGGCCCCGGGCGGATGATGATCATGACGCCTATGAAGCCGACGATGATCGCCGTCCAGCGGCGCCAGCCGACCGGCTCCCCGAGGAATAGGGCCGCCCCGAGCGTGACGGCGAGCGGCAGCGATTGCAGGATGGATGCGGCGTTGCCGAGCGGGATCTGTCCGAGTGCCGAGAGATAGGCGATCGCCGCCGTCACCTCGAAGAGGACTCGCAGCGCCACCATCGGCTGGAAGAGGGTGCGGATGTGATCGAGCGCGTTCATGCGGCGGGCGATCAAGTAGACGAGCAGACTCGTCAACACCCCGCGGATCAGCATGATCTGCCCGACATTCATGTACGGCGTCACCGCCTTGATGACGGCATCGTTACAGGTGAAGCCTGCCATCGACATCATCATCAGGACGGCGCCCGTGGTATTCCTGGACAGTTTCATTCCATATCTTTCAGGGAGGGGATTCGCTTCCAGGACCTGGAGGTGTTCTTTCGCAACAAAGAGCGCAGACCGCCCACCGGCGAATCTGCGAAATCGTCACGTCGTGGAGAGGACACGGCAATGCGGCGTCGTGCAACATCAAATTCGAATTTGCTTGCATGTTGCGATCACGAGCGTCGCGGCGGAGAAGAAATGGCAGGCGGAACGTGGCGGATCAGCCGCCGGTCACGCTCATATGACGGGCGACGGCCGGGCGGGTGTGGTCGCGGTCTATGATGAAGTCATGACCCTTCGGCTTGCGCGAGATGGCCTCGTCGATCGCCGTCGAAAGCAGGGCATCGTCTTCGGAGGCCCGCAACGCTGCCCTGAGGTCGGCGGTGTCCTCCTGGCCGAGGCACATGTAGAGCGTGCCGGTGCAGGTGAGGCGCACCCGGTTGCAGCTCTCGCAGAAGTTATGGGTGAGCGGTGTGATGAAGCCGAGCCGTCCGCCGGTTTCCTTCACCTCGACATAGCGGGCCGGGCCGCCGGTGCGATAGGGAATATCGGAGAGAGTGAACTGGGTCTCCAGCCGCTGCCGCACGGTCGAGAGCGGCAGGTAACGGTCCGTGCGGTCCTCGCCGGTCTCGCCCATCGGCATGGTTTCGATCAGGGTCAGGTCCATGCCGTTGCCGTGGGCGTAACGCAGCAGGTCCGCAATCTCGTCCTCGTTGAAGTCCTTCAACGCGACGGCGTTGAGCTTGACGCGAATGCCCGCCTTCTGTGCCGCCTCGATGCCTTCCATCACCTTGGCGAAGTCGCCCCAGCGAGTGATCTCGGCGAATTTCCGCGGATCAAGGGTATCGAGTGAGACGTTGATGCGCCGGACGCCGCAATCGGCGAGTTCGCCGGCGAAACGGGCGAGTTGCGAGCCATTGGTGGTCAGCGTGAGTTCGTCGAGGGCGCCGCTTTCCAGATGCCTCCCGAGGCCCCGGATGAGAAACATGATGTTCTTGCGCACCAGCGGTTCGCCGCCGGTGAGCCTCAGCTTGCGCACGCCCTTCGCGACGAAGGCCGAACAGAGCCTGTCGAGCTCCTCCAGCGTGAGAAGGTCCTTCTTCGGCAGGAAGTTCATGTTTTCCGCCATGCAGTAGGTGCAGCGGAAATCGCAACGGTCGGTGACCGAGACGCGCAGGTAGGAGACCATGCGGCCGAACGGGTCGATCATGGGCGCGCTGTCGAGCGCCGGGCCTATGGTCTTTCCGAGCGAGCCGGGACTGTAGTTCAATGCATCTCCTCCGTTTTGAGGATAATCTGGTGACAACCTGTCGTCTCGTCAAGCAACCAGGTCTGGCAGTGGGGCGGGAAAATGGCTTGCGCAGGCCGGGGGCGCCGCTTAGTTCTTCTCTCCAGCCACCCGGGGAGTACCGATCATGAGTGAGTTCTGGCCGACCGAACTGAAGGTTTCCAAAGATCGCCGGCAATTGTCGGTCGCCTTCGACGACGGCGCGTCCTTCGCATTACCGGCGGAGATGCTCCGGGTTCTGTCGCCCTCCGCGGAAGTCAAGGGCCACGGTCCGGGACAGGAGGTGACGGTCCCCGGGAAACGTAATGTCTCGATCACCGCGGTTCATCCGACCGGCAACTACGCCGTGCGCATCGCCTTCGACGACGGTCACGACAGCGGTATCTTCACCTGGTCCTATCTGCGGGAACTCGGGCAGAAGGGCGGCGAACTCTTCGCAGAATACGAGCGCAAGCTTTCCGAGAAGGGACTGAGCAGGGACGGGCGCTGACCTTTCGGCGACCGGTCCGGCCCGAAGCGACTTGCGAATCTAGTCTTCCTCGAGATTGTCCGCGTGCAGTCTCGCGATCAGTGCTTCCATGTGACTTGCAAGCCGTAGGCATTCGTCGATCGGCGTCACGGAGAGCGTTCTTTCGATCAGTTCCGTCTGGATCGTCATGGCGCGTTCGGTGACGTCGCGACCCTTCTCGGTCAGGAACAGGCGCAACACGCGCTTGTCCTTCGGATCGTCGCGCCGGGAAATCAACCCGCGCTTTTCCATCTGTGGCAGCAGCATGCTCATGTTGGAGCGGCCGACCAGCAGTTTGCGCGCCAGTTCCTGCTGAGAAATGCCTTCATGGCGGTAGAGATTGATCAGGATGTCGAGATGCGGGGTCTTGATGTCGAGCGGTGCGAGCGCCCGGCCGAGCGCCGTCTGCATCATCTGGCAGGCACGGCCGACGGCGATCCAGCTTCGAAAACGCGGATGATCCCAGGGAAGGGATTGATTTTTGTTCATCGTTGTACTTTTATTGTTCAGCATTGAACATCATTGGAGAACCCCAATATGGCATCCTTCGCGCTCGAGGTCACCCGTTTCGGTTTCTCACTCGCCGGTCTTCTGTCGCCCGGTCTTTCGGGGCGACTGGCTTTCTCGCTCTTCTGCCGCACGCCACCCCGACGATCGAAGGACGGCAAGGCTGCCGCGGCCCTCGCCAGCGGCGTGGAGCAACTGGCGGGAGCCGAGCGCATCGTGCTGCCGATCTCCCGCGGTACCGTCGCGGCCCG
>DATGWU010000612.1:0-3182 GCA_035299345.1 Rhizobium sp. | reverse complement strand
CCGCCGGTTCCGCCTTCGCTTCATCGCCAAAAACGCCTGTCGCCCCCTCGAGGAGCTGGTCTTTCCATTGCTTGATCTGGTTGGCGTGCACGTCAAACTGCTGGGACAATTCCACCAGAGTTTGTTCGCCCCTGATGGCGGCAAGTGCCACCTTTGCCTTGAAAGCCGGGCTGTGGTTCCGGCGTGGTCGTCTTGTCATGGTCTCTCCTGTTCCCGGTATCTAAGCCGAAGTCAGGCAGAAATTCCACTTATCCTAGCTGCGCAGATTTCCCGAGCCACCTCTTTTATCGCATCATCTTGCCATTTGTAGACCCGGCCTGATTATCGTGGGTGTCCGTCAATATGGATGAATTCAACGACTCTTGACGAGCCTGGATCCATCCTTACCCCTGAGCCTGGATTTGTCCGCAAGAAATCGGCGACGTCGTCTAAGGTGACGAAAGCAATCTTGGCCATATTAGAACCCTGCGGGTGACAAACGTATTTGCCCTTGTGCATTCCCCGTTTTGCCACCGCAGCACGTTGCACGACCAGGCCTCCGACGATTTTCTCAATACGTGTAACCATAGTCTAATCCCTGGCGGCTCTTGGCGAACAAATCGTCTTGCTCATGGAACAGCAGCAATATTTGCTACCCCCGATAGACCTCCCACATTCGGGCCATGGAAACCCCATTTTGGAAGCCGGTCACGGTTCGCGAGTAGATCGAGCATGAACACCTTGAATTCCTCCGCATTTTCAAATCCCAGCAAAACCTTGATCCGCTCAAAATATTTTGCGGATTTTGCCCGGGCAAACATTTCGAACGGCCCTCCGGAGCGCTCCGCGTAGAGGAGTGTTTCCGGCCACCAAGTCTGCCAGCCTTCCTGCTTACGGCTGCGAAGGAACAACACAAAATCCGCCGCCATTAGGTGGTGAAACGCAATTCCCGTGCCTTGGTTTCGGTCCTTGAGCATGTCAGCTCGTAGCGAATATCGGCGAAGCTCCAAGCGCCTATTGCGGAATTCGAGGGAGGAAAGATTCTCATCAATTATAGAGAAAGAGTGCATCGCTGACTCCTCGCGGAACCGATTATAACGATAGTACTCCGTGTTCACGAAATAGGCGGCGGCCTCGAACCGCTCAAAGCGTATGAAGGCGGCGATGCAATAAATGAACAGCTCGTGGACAATGAAGCGGTAGTTATCAAAGTCCCATTCGCTGTAGCTGCTGATGCTCTCAGGCACATTGTAATAGGGTAGGCATCGTTCGAAGAAGCGGTGGATGACTTCGGCCATTGCTTCTGACGGAATGTGTTGTGCGACCGCCATGAAGAGATCGATCAGCTCATTCCGGTAGGGGGTGAAGTCGGCAATACTCTCAACTACAAGCTCATCAAAGGTGTCGCGCGCGCTCCCTTCCGCCTTTAAACGGAAGTTCTCGAGACCGATGGTAATCGTCTCCAGATATTCCCCTACCAGGGCAATCGCATTTGTCGCCCCATTTCGAACAGCCTCTACAGCGCGTCGATGGGCCACTGAGCTCGCAATCTTTCCGGTGGCGCCGTCCTTGCTCAAGAAACCCGGCCTCTGGCCAGGCGTCGGCCGCACATAAAGGGGCTTGTTCCAAGCCCACCGGACGATTTTATCAAATTCCTCGGCATAACCGGATGGATCGGAAAGATCGAAATAGATCCTACCTTTGTAATAGGTGGGAAGGAAAGGCTTGCCGTCAGCGTCACGCTCGCGCACTACCGCTACGAACTTATCTTGCCGGGTTTCTGCATAAATCTCCGGCGTGATAATCTGAGCCTCGGTCCCGGCGCCACCTTTACGGCTGTCGGATTTGCGGGCGTAGACTTCGTCGCAAACCATGATGACCTTGGTCACCGTTTTATCCTTGACCATACCTTCCATAAAATCGTTCGCATCGTGACCGGGCTGGAGATCCCACTTGTCGAGGATGACATGAATACCTTGACTGACAAGTTCTTCAGCGAGCTTCACCACCCAAGACTCATGATCCTGGTTGCTCCAGCTATATGAGATGAACAGTTTCGGATCGGCCGCTTCTTCTGACATTCAACTTCCATAACGCTAATTTCAAAATCTAGTCGTCGACAGAACGAAATACGAACATTGGCGACTTGGCAAGATGTGCCGACCCATTCACTGCAACCGTCCAGCGATCTTCAACAGCTCTCCGGTCAGTAGGTCCACGTCAGTATAAGGCTGATCACCGGCAAACTTTGAATATCGCGCCCTGAGGGTAACTGCCCTTTCCGTTGCCACCGGAATCCGATCTTTGGTGCCTTGATAAACAACCTCGCTGTTTTTGGCGTAGGCCGGATAGTTTTCGGCTTTACGTAGTTCCGCATACACCTGATTGCGGTGCATAAACTCGAACACATTGCGGAAGTGCAACAGGATCCACAGCTCGAAATTGGGTACGGACGGCACCGCCTCGAACGGGACCTTGGTGCCTTCGTCGTTCTTCAGGGTTTTGTCGGTCGCCTCGGCCTTGGACAGGGCATTATGATAGGTGTCGTGGTCATCCCGATCAAACACGGCGTAGACCCGGTCGAAAGATTTCAGCTCCGTAAAACGGTCAATGGCATACTGGACGATCTGCAGCGGCGCCGTGCCATAGTCCGCCGGCACGATCTCGATGTCGGCATTCGGAAGGCGCTTTTCACGGCGGATCGCTTCGAAGTAATTGACCTCGGTCTTTTCGCCCTCGCACACGATCAACATGCGGTCGTAGGGACGCTTGCGACCCTGCCGCCTGCTCAGACGGCTCTCATTCCGTTCATAAGGGTGCTTTTTCGCCACGCGCTAATGTTCCATTGATCCAAGGATCGGGATGCCACCATACCGCCCCCCCAGATATCCCTTTTCCAACGCCTCGCCTTTGCGGGGCGAGAACTCCAGCAAGGGGAAGAGGTGCGATATCTGGTCGTTATCCTTCTCCGTGAACCAGACCTGGTCGCGGCGGAGTTTTTGGCCATCTAGCAGCGACACGTCGTGGGTCGAGAATATCAGCTGGGCGCCACGCGTGTTTATCTTCGGATCGTTGAACATCGCGACGATCTTATGCACCAGCAACGGATGCAGGCTTCCGTCCAATTCATCGACGATCAGCAACCGGCCTTTTTCCAAAATGTCGAGGATCGGCCCAGACAGATTAAAAAAGGTCTGCGTACC
>DATGWU010000611.1:0-7598 GCA_035299345.1 Rhizobium sp. | reverse complement strand
GCTGTCCGTCCTCGGTCAGCCATTGCGCCAGTGGCGAGCCGGTCGCTTTGTCGACAAGGCGGGCCCGTTCGGAAGGGCTCAGTTGGTCGACGCTTGCTCTGACGGCATGATCGCCGTTGATCAGGCGCAGAGCGCGGTGCTCATATCCGGCGACCGCGATTGATCGCTTCATGCGGTAGATGCGACCGTGCCGCTGGCGACGCTGAAGAGCATTCTCCCGCTCAATCAATCCATAGTCCTGAAGCTGCCTGATAAGGCGAATGGGCATGCGAATATCCCGGCCGCGCGACCCCTTTGCCGTCGCAGCGGCGAGGCGGAAGGCTAGGGAACGAGCTGTATGGCCTGTTTGGATGTCCAGCTTTGGCAGTTCGTGTAGCAACAGGCTCGATGCCTCCTGCAGTCGCAGACCGGTCGTGATCAGCAGTTCCGCAAACAGGGCGTTGCGCTCGCCATTGCGACCGCGCCAGGTGGGGTCTTCCTGCCCGTCAGGCAGCCGGCCGCGCAACCCGACGTCGCGGAACACCAAATAGTGCGGCAGATCCAGGAATCGCATGTCGCCGTTGCGCGCTCCACTCTCCTTGGCACAGTTCACCGCGACGGAGGCGGCTTCTCCCGAGGCGGAAGCTCGTGACCATAACTGCCTGTAGGTGAATGGCGCCGATGGAACGATCTTCTCATCGACGGCCCAGCGATAGAGTTTGTCGAGTGCCGCGATCATTCGGTTCCAGGACGAAGCCGATATGCGAAACGGCGGCTCCGACAGGCGCCGGGCTTCGTGGAAAGCGGCAACGTCGTCACGGTCCGCTGCCCACACAGACCTGCCGTTCCGGCGCTCTTCAAGAAAGCGCATCCACACGACGATGTCTCGCGCATAGGCGCGAAGGCTGTTCAGCGAGCGCGCACCCATGGTCGGACATGATCGCAGGAAGCGGTTGAGGTTATGCTCGTAGGTCCCATCTTGCCGGAGAATGAAGGGCATCCCCTCGACAAGCCCGATGTTATCCGCGGCCGCTATCTCGTCTGTTGACAGCTCGTGCGCGACGCCATCGATCGTCACCGAACGATGCAGGGCGGAGAGATCGGTGAAGAAGAGCTGTGGCAATGGAGCCTTCCGAGCGCCGGCGATGATTTGCCGGGACGGGCTCGAGCCCGCCCCGGCAAATCATCGCCGGCACATCCGCAACGATGCGCATTCCAATTGCCGCCATACTGATCATGATGTGGTGACACCTGTGAGACAGGTCCGCAGAGCCGAGATAACGTCCGTAATGTCCATTCCGGTCATCCAGGGTCAATAACAACCGTCCATGCGGATTCCGCCGAGGTCGCTTTTCAACAGTTGATGTTGCTCGTGAAGGAATCAGACGGCGGAGAGAATTTGGATCGTGATGACATCGAACGGTTGTTGAGGCTCTCGATCGACGTAATTGTACAATGCAGGAGAATGGATGGACGGTTTCGCGCGACGGAGGTTTACTTCCGTGGTTGAAAAGGCCGTTGTGCCCCCAGTCACAATGGAGCCAAGCTTGGTCGTTTGGCGGTTCTTCGCGATTGGTCTCGGCAGACTACCCCGCCATACCAGTCTAGCCCAACGCCGACTGTCTCCGCAAACGAGAGTTCGCGCACATCGCCTCTCTGCGCCCAGCCTTTGGCCCGGTTTCGTTGGCCTGACTGAACGATTTCCGGCCTCCCCGTTGGTACACTACGCGGCCCGCTAGGGCGTGTTCGGGCCCGCTGAATTGTCGCCCCGCCGGCGGGCCACTCTCTCGAGCACGGGACGGAGTCCATCCAGCAACTTGCGCTGGCAAGTCGGACACAGTTCGACGGTCTCGTCGATGATCGGCTTGCCGTTATGCCGGATAATCGAAACGTTCAGGCGTTTCCAAGGGTTATCGCCCACATCGCTGAGCACGTCGCCACAAGAATCGCACGTCCATGTTTCTTTGATCATAGCGTACTCTCTACAACAGGAGAGGCAACATATTAGTGCAACGCAGCATTACCCCTCCATCGTCACGGTTTCTTATATTCTGCAGCAAAGCGGCGCCTGCGAACACAGACACCTCAGATAACATAAAGGATACCTCCGGTGTTTGCGTTACCGCAATGATCCAGAACAATACAGCAACGAATGCGTGATAGTACAGGAAGTTCCTTAATTGGTGCTTTCTTAACAATTAAAAACGTTTTCGGAAGTTCGGGCATGCTGCCGCAAGCGATCTGGCGGAGTCGGATTCTGTTCACGGGTCGCCTCGCCACACCCGCGATCGAGATCTCGCCTGCCAGGAATGACGGGAGGCGTCACCGGACCCGACGTGAAAAATGCGGGAAATCCGCGCAAATTGAAGCTATCGCGGTCGCAACGGCGCGACGTGGGAGAAATGTCGTCCGGGCTACGGATGGACGTCAAAAGAGGTCGTTGCGCCGAAGCGCGAGCGGCACCGCAACCGACTGCGCGGACTTACCCACCTGGATTCATGGTTGTAGGCGGTTGCCAATTCATGCAGTTTCACAATCAGTCTCTTGGGAACGCTGGAGCCGATCTGGATGCCTGGAATCTATTCGCTCACTCGGCCGAATGCGCTTTTCGTGCATCGCGAGAGGTAGCAAGCAATGCTCAGCGACGCTGTCGAGGCGAATGGCGATACCATCTCCAGCCAAGATGGACCTGACGGCTTCCACCTCTGTGTTCCTCCCCATATCGGGGTCTGCGTGGCAACTGCATCCGGTGCCGCATCGCATTTTCGCTCCTCGACCGGCTCCTTTAAGCTCTCGGCTGAAGGGCATTTCGCGGCCGTTCTTCTCGCCGCGTCGCGGGATATCGCGATTGCCGTGGACAACGACAACATGGCGACGCTACGAGCGCCTTGTGGCACGATTGTGGTCGCGCCGGTCGGTTGTGAATGCCAACTGCGCTGGTCGGAGCCATGCGAAGGCGTCATCGTGTCGCTCGGCAACGAGATCATGCACGAGATCGCCGGCAGCGAGGCCGACCTGGGATCGTGGAGCCTGGTCCCAGGTCTTTATCGTGAACCCGATGCCGTTGCACTGTCGCTCGCAAAACTGCTCAGGGACGAGCTGATGCGCGAAGCCGGCGCGAATAGTCTCTCTCTCGACGCCCTGCTCAAGGTGCTCGGCCTTCACATTCTCCGGCGCTATAGTCGCAGCAGCAGACGAGAGCATGTCCGTGGGAGACTGGATCCGCGGGCTGCGCGGGAAGTGCATGCTTTTCTGCAGGAGAATTTTGCACGGAAGCTGTCGGTCTCCGCACTGGCTGCTCTTGCGGGTCTCTCTACCGGGCGGTTTATCCAGCTGTTCAAGACGACATTCGGTCAGAGCCCCCACCAGTATGTCCTGGGCATGCGGCTCGATTATGCGGAAAATCTCCTCTCGGACCCCGTCATGGCGGTCGCAGAGGTCGCTTACCTGAGCGGCTTTTCAAACCAGAGTCACCTTACGTCGGCCATGCGCAAGCACAGGCAACGCACGCCTGCAGAGGTGCAAAGGTCCCATTTGTCGCGCAATTTCGCGGGTGACGCCCCCGTGGCGCAAAAGTGACAACACTCTCCTTTCCTGCCGACATCGGTATTTTTTGAAAAAGAACGAACATTTCCCGAAAGACCTGGGAGGGGCCCTCATGTCTGCTCGCGTCAGTTGATGACTCGGCGCCGGAAACGTCCTGCGCATCCCCCTCCGGGGGGTGGTGCGGCACCGGCGTTCGCAGTCGCTGAACTGAGGGCGACACATGAAAATTTCGGGATTCCTGCGGGCCACAACTTCGTTTTCGAATTGTGGCTCATCGCGTTTCTTTCACCTGGTTTTGCCAAAGCGCGGCACTTCGGCTTCCGCGCTATATGTGCTTGCGGCGCTCGGCGCGGTCGGTGCCACCGACCCGGCCGTCGCCCAGCCGGGAACGCCCGGGCAACCCCAGGCTCCTGTCGCAGTCTACAGCGACAGTTTTCAGAACCGGCCGGGCCCGACCCCGATCGTCAAGCTGAACGCCTATACCAGCACCTCCGGGCAGACCTACTCGGCCGATCCCGACTGGCTGACGAACTGCAACGGCTGGATCGCCTCGGCGAACCAGCCGACCGACGGCGCGACGCAAGCCACCGAATGCGGCAATCAGAACGCGTGGAACCGGACGCAGCAGCTTTCATGGGCGCTCGGCCTGCACACCGGCCAGAGCCAGGCTGCCGCGCAGGGGAACTATGCCGTCTCGGCTTTCACCTCGTCGGCCACTCTCACTGGCGGTCAGGTGGAATTCCGGACCGCGACGAACATCCCATTCCCGACGAATAATCGATTTCTGTCGTTCAGCGTCGATGTGGCTGCCGTCAACTGCAGCGTTGCAGCGCCTTTGCTGCAGTTCTCATTGGTCGATGATGGCGGCATCGCCACTCCGGCGGGGTCACAGATCAATGCCTGCACGAGTGGAACCACGCAGAATGTTCCGGCGCTTGGCGTAGCCGCCGCGGGTGCAGTCAGCACGGGCACCTATACGTCAAACGGCGCTGTCCTTATCAGCGGCGCCTCTTTCGGCGTGCGTATGGTGAACAACACGGGTACCGGTGTCGGTAACGACCACGCTTTCGATAACATCAATGTTCTCGACACGACGCCGCAGCTCGACAAGGCGTTCGGCCCGACCAACGTGGCTGTCGGCGGTGTGTCGACCCTGACATTCACGATCACCAACACCAGTGAACTGGGATCAAAGACCGGGTGGTCGTTCACGGATGCTCTTCCGGCCGGCCTCAAGGTCGCATCCGATGAGATCAGCACGACCTGCCCATCGGGGATCGTTACCGCACCCGTCGGTGGATCGACCATAGACGTATCGGGAAATCTCACCGCCGGCATGGCTTCGTGCACGGCGACCGTACCGGTGACCTCCAGTTCCGCCGGAACCTATGCCAACGACGCATCGAACATCACGTCGGCCGTCGGCGTCAATCCTCCGGGCAGCACCTCGGTCACGTTCGGCACCCAGCCGAATTTCGTGTGCGACTCGACCATGTATTTCGGAATCGGCGCGCCCACCCGACTTCATCGGGCCGATACCAGCACCAATCCGTTCACCTTCCCCGGAATCGGCGGCGTCTACAGCCCCGGCTACAACGCGATGGGTTACGACATCGCCAGCAACTACATCTACGCGACACGCTGGGACACCACCACGAGCAGATACCGCCTGTTGCGGATCGGCAGCAATGGATCCGTCAGCGATCAGGGTCCCATCGTCGGCGGCGGAATCAACAACGGTTCGGGAGGGATAGCCTCGGGCGTCATTGGTGCGGACGGCTACTACTATGTGAAGGAGAATTCCGCCACCAATGTCATGTGGCGCGTCGATCTGACCACCCGGGCGGCCACCAGCATTCCGCTCAACCGCACGATCGCGAACTCGGACCTGGCCTGGCACAACGGGCTCATCTATACCCATGACCAGGTTTCGGACATCGTCTATTCGATCAATCCGAACTCGGGAGCGGTGACCCCCATCGGCCCGTCAGGTCTTTCCGCAACCGCCGGCTTCGGATCGTTGATCAGCGCCTCGAACGGTATCTTTGGTCGTTACAATAACGGCGGCTTCTATCAGTTCGACCTGGCGACGGGTGTGGCGACCCTGATCTCGGATGCGCCAGCGGGTGTCGGCGACGGCGCCAAGTGCCCCGTCACGGCTGTAAGTCTTCCAGCCGACACGCAGATCACCAAGACCGACGGCAGCGAAACCTATGCGCCGGGCACCAACGTCACCTACACGATGGTGGTCTCGAACAGCGGCCCATTCGGCGTTCAGAACGCATCGGTAAACGATCCGCTGCCTGCCGGCATCACCGAGGCGAGCTGGACTTGCGGTAGTGCAACAAATGGCGGTGTCTGCGGGACGGCGAGCGGCACAGGCGCCATCAACGACGTCAAGGTGAGCCTGCCCGCGGGCGCCTCCGTCACCTTCCAGCTAACCCTGACCGTTCCGGCAGACTTTGCCGGCGACGTGGTGAACACGGCCACGGTGGCCAATCCGTCTGCCGTGCCTGATCCCGATACGAGCAACAATTCGGCGACGGACACTGACGTCGCGGCTGCTCCGGCGCTGACGGTCGAGAAGACCGGCACGCTTAACGACCTCGACGGTGACGGTCTCATCGATGTCGGCGAAACGATCAGCTACTCGTTCCTCGTGCGCAACACCGGCAACGTGACACTGACGAATGTCACGGTCGACGATCCGTTGCTCACCAATGCCGGCGTATCGGTAACGCCAGGTCCCCAGACGCTGGCACCCAGTGGGAGCGTCACCTTCACGGCGACCTATACGCCGACACAGGCCGACATTGATGCCGGTCAGGTCGAGAACACCGCAACCGGCACCGGCACGCCGCCTTCGGGACCGCCGATCGAAAGCCCGCCGGACACGGTGACCGTGCCGCCGGATCAGACGCCCGGTATGACGATCGAGAAGAGCGGCACGCTCAATGATGCGGACGGCGATGGCCTCATCGATCTCGGAGAGACGATCAGCTACTCGTTCCTCGTGCGCAATACCGGCTCGGTGACGCTGACGAATGTCACGGTCGACGATCCGATGCTCACGAATGCCGGCGTGTCGGTAACGCCCGGTCCCCAGACGCTCGGACCGGGAGGTAGTGTCACCTTCACCGCAAGCTATACGCCGACGCAGGCCGATATCGACAACGGTCAGGTCGAGAACACCGCGACCGGCACCGGCACGCCACCCTCCGGACCGCCGATCGAAAGCCCGCCCGACACCGTTCTGGTGCCGCCGGACGTAGCCTCCGGCATGACGATCGAGAAGAGCGGCACGTTGAACGATGGCGACGGCGACGGCTTTATCGATCTCGGGGAGACGATCAGCTACTCGTTCCTCGTTCGCAACACCGGCAACGTGACGCTGACGAATGTCACCGTCGACGATCCGATGCTCACCAATGCCGGCGTGTCGGTAACGCCCGGTCCACAAACGCTTGCGCCTGGCGGGAGTGTCACCTTCACTGCCACCTACACGCCGACACAGGCGGATATCGACGCCGGCCGGGTCGAGAACACGGCGACCGGCACCGGCACGCCGCCCTCCGGTCCGCCGATCGAAAGCCCGCCGGACACGGTGACCGTTCCGCCGGAACAGGCGCCCGGCATGACGATCGAGAAGAGCGGCACGTTGAACGATGCCGACGGCGACGGCTTCATCGATCTCGGGGAGACGATCAGCTACTCGTTCCTCGTTCGCAACACCGGCAATGTGACGCTGACGAATGTCACCGTCGACGATCCGATGCTCACCAATGCCGGAGTCTCCGTGTCCCCGGGACCACAGACGCTGGCGCCCGCTGGGACGGTGACGTTCACGGCCACCTACACGCCGACGCAGGCGGATATCGATGCCGGCCGGGTCGAGAATTCGGCAACCGGTACCGGCACGCCGCCTTCGGGACCGCCGGTCGAGAGCCCGCCGGACACAGTGACCGTGCCGCCGGATCAGACGCCCGGCATGACCATCGAAAAGACCGGCTCGTTGAACGATGCCGACGGCGACGGCCTCATCGATCTCGGAGAGACGATCAGCTACTCGTTCC
>DATGWU010000610.1:0-4527 GCA_035299345.1 Rhizobium sp. | reverse complement strand
CCAAGCCGAACTATGCGCGTGCCGTCGACCTTTTGACCAAGGCGGCGATCCGGGAAATGATCATCCCGTCGCTGCTGCCGGTGCTGGCGCCGCTCGTCGTCTATTTCGGCGTTCTGCTGATCTCCGGCTCCAAGGCCTCGGCCTTCGCGGCGCTCGGCGCCTCGCTGCTCGGCGTGATCGTCAACGGGCTCTTCGTGGCGATTTCCATGACCTCCGGCGGTGGTGCATGGGACAATGCCAAGAAGAGCTTCGAGGACGGCTTCATCGACAAGGACGGGGTCAAGCACCTGAAGGGTTCGGACGCTCACAAGGCTTCCGTCACCGGCGATACCGTCGGCGATCCCTACAAGGATACCGCAGGCCCGGCCGTGAACCCGGCGATCAAGATCACCAACATCGTGGCCCTCCTTCTGCTGGCGATGCTCGCCGCCTGATAGGGGTCACGGGGTAACAGGCAAAAACGAAGCCCGCGGAAAGCGATTTCCGCGGGCTTTCTTTTGTGGCCGTTCCGGACATTCGGCCGGCACCCCTTCGAGCGCCGGCACGAACCGGATCAGAGATTGTTGAACAGGTTCTTGACGGAGTTCGCCGCGCCGCCGCCCCCCGAAAGGATCTGCTGCAGGAAGGTGAGGTCCTTGCCGCCCGTCGGTGTGGTACGGGAGATCGTGTCGAAGACCTTGCCGTCTTTGAGCGTGTAGTTGGCGCGCCGGCTGACGACGCCGTCCTTGTCGAAATAGATCGCAAGCACCTGCTGGTCGACCAGCTTCGGCTTCATGAAGGCCACCGAACGGGTGCGCTTCTGCGAGATGTAGTAGAAGACCTCGGCATCGAAGGTCGCGGTCGTCGAAGGCGTGCCGAGCGAGAGGAGAACCTGTTCGCGGCTCGAACCTTCGGGAACCAGGTCGAGCGAGGCCTGGTCGACGATGTAGCCGTTATGGAAGACTTCGGAGGTCTTGCAGCCGGAGAGACCGCCCGCTGCGAGGGCGATGGCGAGGGCGGCGCCGAGAAATCGCCTGTCCGATCTGATATAACGCATTTCCAACCACACGTCTCCCAATGACTTTTCCGTTGGAGCGCCGGGGCGCCCGCGAACCTGTTGCGCTATCATTGTGGCCTTTCCGGGGAAGACCGGCGGCACAACGAAGCTCCTCGCTTCGGCTCGTCCGGCGCATGGGATGCATGGCAGGCGGCGCAAAACGGCATTGCAATTCGCGTCTGCTTCGGTAAACCAGCTTTCGCAATCATGCAACACGACCATGGGCCGGCGCGGATGTTCCCGCGGCCCTTTTTGGCAGAATCGATGCTATTCGGATTTTTCCGGCAGAAAAAGCACAACCGGCAGATCATGGAACGGCAATATGCGGCGCTCACGGCGGCGGCGCGTACACCGTATTTCTACACTGACCTCTCGGTTCCCGACACGGTCATGGGCCGTTTCGAGATGCTGTCGATCGTGCTGATTCTGTTCTTCAGGCGCACGGCGAAGTCGGCGCGCAGCGGCCAGGAACTCGCCCAGGAGATCATCGACGCCTTCTTCCAGGACGTCGACCACTCCATCCGCGAACTCGGCGTCGGCGACCCCGGCGTGCCCAAGCGGATGAAGAAACTTGCCGGCCGCTTCTACGGTCGCGCCGAATCCTATGGCGCCGCACTCGACAAAGGTGACGGCGAACTGTTGGCGCAGGCGCTCACGCGCAATATATATCCCGAAAGGGGCGACGACGCCCCCGACATGCATGGACTGGCCCGCTGGATGATCGAGGAGGAAGCGCATCTGCGCGATATCCCCGAAGAGAGCGTCGAGACCGGCTCCGTCACACTGGCCGTTCCCGGAGGGCCTCGACTGCAATGAGTTCACACCACAAGCATGCCGGCGATGCGGCCTTTTCCTATCTGGTGAAGGTCGGCCACGTCTCGGCGAACCCCGTCCAGGTCCATGTCGAGGCCGACGAACGTGAGCGCCGTGCGCTGGCTGCTCTCTGGAACGTGGAAGCGGTCGAGAGCCTCGGCGCCGACCTGCAGATCGCGCGCTGGAAGAAGGACGGCATCCGCATCAAGGGCCGGGTGAAGGCCGAACTGGTGCAGGCTTGCGTGGTCACGCTCGAGCCGGTGGTTTCGCAGATCGATCAGGAGATCGACCAGATCTTCGTGCCGGAGGGGTCTCGCCTGGCGCGCATACTCACGAACGAAGCGGGCGAGATGATTCTCGATCCGGAAGGCCCCGACGTGCCGGAAACCTTCGCCGGCGATACGATCGATGCAGGTGCGCTGGTCGCCGAATTTGCCGCGCTCGCGATCGATCCTTACCCACGCAAGGCAGGCGTCGCCTTCGACGGCCATATCGAGGACAGCGGGGAGAGCGATCGCAAGCCGTCGCCCTTTGCCGTCCTGAAGGACTGGAAGAAGGATTAATTCGCGGTTCGCAAACGGAAACGGGCGCCACAAATCGGTTGTGCGGGACCGCAAAAACGGTATTTTGGCCGAAATTTCGCCGGGCAGCGAAAGGAAGGATCAGACGAGAGTGATCAGAATTTCCCTTGATTTGATGGGAGGCGACTTCGGCCCTGAGGTTGTCATTCCCGGCGCTGCCAAGGCGCTGGAACGTCATCCGGGCGTCAGCTTTGTCATGTTTGGCCAGCAGGAGAAGTGCGCGCCGATCCTCGCGCAGTATCCGCAACTGAGAGAAAAGTCGGTCTTTCATCACTGCGAGATCGCCGTCGGCATGGACGAGAAGCCGAGCCAGGCGCTTCGCCGCGGCCGCTACAAATCCTCCATGTGGAAGGCGATCGAAGCCGTGAAGGCGAAGGAGGCCGATGTTGCGGTCTCCGCCGGCAATACCGGCGCGCTGATGGCGATGTCGCTCTTTTGTCTTCGCACCATGGCAAATATCGAACGTCCGGCACTCGCCGGCATCTGGCCGACGCTGAAGGGCGAGAGCATCGTGCTCGACGTCGGCGCCACCATCGGGGCCGACGCCCAGCAGCTTCTCGACTTCGCCGTCATGGGCGGGGCGATGGCGCGCGCGCTCTTCGAGATCGAACGCCCGATGGTCGGCCTGCTGAACGTCGGCGTCGAGGAGGTCAAGGGCCAGGAAGAGGTCAAGGAAGCGGGCCGCCTGATCCGCGAGGCCGGTCTCGACACGATCAACTATTACGGTTTCGTCGAAGGCGACGACCTCGGCCGGGGGACGGTCGACGTCGTGGTGACGGAAGGCTTCACCGGCAACGTCGCTCTCAAGACCGCCGAGGGCACGGCGCGGCAGATCGCACAATACCTGCGGTCGGCGATGTCACGCACCCTGCTCGCCCGGCTCGGCTATCTTCTCGCCAAGGAGGCGTTCGATCGCCTGCGCGAGAAGATGGACCCGCGCAAGGTGAACGGTGCGGTCTTCCTCGGCCTCAACGGGATCGTGATCAAGAGCCATGGCGGCACCGATGCGGAGGGCTTTGCAGCCGCGATCGACGTCGGCTATGACATGGCCCGCAACGGTCTGACACAAAAGATTGAAAACGATTTGAAAGAGTATCATGCACGGCACTCCTCCAGTGCAGGGCCCGAAGCAGCATGATCGGTGGAGTTTGAAAGCATGATCCGTTCTGTCGTTCGCGGTTTCGGGGCAGCGCTCCCGAAGCGGGTGATGACCAATCGCGAGTTGGAAGACATCGTCGAAACCTCTGACGAGTGGATCGTGCAGCGCACGGGCATTCGCCAGCGTTATGTCGCGGGCGAGGGGGAGACGACTGCCTCCCTCGGCGCCGATGCGGCGCGCGCCGCGCTCGAAAATGCCGGCATGTCCGCCGACAGCATCGACCTCATCATCTGTGCGACCTCCACACCGGACAATACCTTCCCGGCGACGGCGGTCGACATCCAGAACCGTCTCGGCATCCATCACGGCTTCGCCTTCGACATGCAGGCGGTCTGCAGCGGCTTCGTCTATGCGATGGCGACCGCCGATCTCTATATCCGCGGCGGCATGGCCAAGCGTGTGCTCGTCATCGGCGCGGAGACCTTCTCGCGCATCCTCGACTGGAAGGACCGCACCACCTGCGTGCTCTTCGGCGACGGCGCGGGCGCGCTGGTGCTCGAAGCGGAAGAGGGCAGCGGCACCAATGCCGACCGTGGCGTGCTCACCGCGCAGCTGCGCTCCGACGGCGTCCACAAGGAAAAGCTCTATGTGGACGGCGGGCCGTCGACGACCGGTACGGTCGGCCATCTGCGCATGGAAGGCCGCGAGGTCTTCAAGCACGCCGTCGGCATGATTACCGACGTCATCGAAGCGGCCTTCGAGGCGGGCGGAGCAACCGCCGACGATATCGACTGGATGGTGCCGCACCAGGCCAACCGCCGCATCATCGACGCTTCGGCCAAGAAGCTCGGCATCCCGATCGAAAAGGTCGTCGTCACCGTCGACCTGCACGGCAACACCTCCGCCGCGTCCATTCCGCTCGCGCTCGCAACGGCCGCCGGCGACGGTCGCATCAAGAAGGGCGATCTCGTCCTGCTCGAGGCGATGGGCGGCGGCTT
>DATGWU010000609.1:0-2278 GCA_035299345.1 Rhizobium sp. | reverse complement strand
GGCCGCAGGGTGCCGTCGCCTATGCGCACGGCAAATCCGCCTTCGTGCGGCTCGCTGACGGAACGGTGAAGGAGTTCACCGAACAGCGCACCGTGGAAGGCATCGACTTTGCCCC
The DNA here is from genome assembly GCA_035299345.1 of Rhizobium sp. Taxonomy (GTDB): domain Bacteria; phylum Pseudomonadota; class Alphaproteobacteria; order Rhizobiales; family Rhizobiaceae; genus Allorhizobium. The sequence goes on along the minus strand of DATGWU010000609.1, from coordinate 2,163 downwards.
GAAGGGGCTCCGGATCGCGCTTGCCCGCTACAACGGCGTCTCCCTTCACTGGGTCGGCACCGCCGGCACGCCGGTCGATCTCGAATGGAAGGGCGCCCATACCGGCGTCACCTTCTCTCCGGACGGCCGCTTCGTCGTCACCACCATGCAGGAAAGCGCGCTTCACGGCTGGAAGCTCGACGGCAAGCCCAACGAGAGCCGCCACATGCGCATGACCGGCTATCCCGCCAAGGTCAAGTCGCTCTCCTGGTCGCCCAAGGGCAAGTGGCTCGCCTCCTCCGGCGCGCCGGCCGCGATCGTCTGGCCCTTCGCCGGCAAGGACGGCCCGATGGGCAAGGCGCCGCTCGAACTCGGCACGCGCGCCAACATCCTGGTGACCAATGTCGCCTTCCATCCCGCAGACGAGGTCCTCGCCATCGGCTTCATCGACGGCATGATCCTCGCGGTCCGGGTCGCCGACGGCAAGGAGGCGCTGCTGCGCCGGCCCGGCAAGGGCGCCATCACCTCGATGGCCTGGAGCGCCAACGGCAAGCTGCTTGCGTTCGGCTCGGAAGCCGGCGACTGTGGCGTGGTGGATATCTCGGGCTAGGACCGCCGCTTGAATTGAAACCGCCGCTGGGCTATCGCTGGCCCATGGCGACACATTCATCGAAACCCCGGAAGAAAACCCTGCGGTACAAGATCCTCCGCGCCCTGCGTCTCGTCGAAGAGGCGGAGCGCGAGGACCTGATCTACTATCGCACGGGCGGTGAAAAGCGCCGTGCGCACGCCACCTGGTATCGCGGCGAGACGACGAACTTCTTCCCCGACAAGAAGGCGATCGCCAAGGCCGGGGCAGTCGACGAATACGTCGGCAAGGGATGGTTCCCCGACGCTCCGTTCATCTCCAAAGACCACTACATTACGGCCTTCGGCAGCTGCTTTGCGGCGGAAGTGACGCGCTTTCTCTATCGCGAGGGCTACCAGGTCTTCGGTCGAGACATGAAGCTCAATTCCTACGTCGTCAGAAGCGGAGAAGGCATCGTCAACTCCGCGGCGATCCGCCAGCAGTTCGAATGGGCCTTCGAGGGGAAGGCGCCGAAGATCGAGCTCTGGCATGACAAGGATGGCGTGCCGGGCGACTATTCGGACGACGTGCGCAAGGCGACGCAGGAGATTTTCGAGAAGTCGGACATCTTCATTCTGACGCTCGGGCTTTCCGAAGTCTGGTACGACAAGCCGACCGGCGAGATCTTCTGGCGCGCCATTCCCAAGCGCGACTTCGATCCGAACCGCCACGGTTTCCGAGTGCTGGGCGCGACGGAAAATCTCGACAACCTGCGGCGGACCTATGAGCTCATCCGGGCACACCGGCCGAACGCAACCGTCATCATGACGCTCTCTCCGGTGCCGCTCGCCGCGACCTTCCGGCCGGTATCCTGCATCACCGCGAATTCGGTCTCGAAGGCATCGCTGCGCGTCGCGATCGATGAACTCATGCGCGAGGTCGGTCCCTCGTCGCAGAGCGGGCTTTACTACTTCCCGTCCTACGAGATGGTGACGTCGTTCCTGCGCGACCCGATGAAGGACGACTTCAGGCACCCGACCGACGCGACGGTCGAGTTCATCATGCAGACCTTCAAGAGACGTTTTCTCAGCTAGCGGCAAGCGCCGCAGCGATCCGGCCTTTGATATCCGCCTTGATGCGGTTCTTGGTGGCGGCGATATCGATCGGCGCCGGCCATTCGTCCATCTTGGCCACGAACGGACGCCGGAACCAGTGCTGCCGGCCATTGCGGGTAAGGCCGATCTCCTCGACGATTTCGGTCCGATAGCTCTTCGGCCCGATGAAGACGGTCGGGATTCCCATGGCGACACACGGCATGGCGCAGTGAATGCGCGATGTGACGACCAGCGCCGCCTTCCTGCCGTAGGTCTGCACGACCTCGCGGGCATATTGCAGGCGGGTCTCCGCCGAGACGTCGATGAAGCGGTGGCTGACATGCTTCACCGTCAGGCCCTTGCGGAACATCTTGGGCGAGAGGTAACGATCCTCCACCTCGACCATGTAGATGGAATCGGGAGCGCGGTCGGTGGGCGCGTCAAAGGTCAGCGTCGAACAGAGCGACAGGTAGGCATTGACGCCGAGAGAACGGATGAAATCGACGGTGCCCTGATCGCGGC
>DATGWU010000608.1:0-1980 GCA_035299345.1 Rhizobium sp. | reverse complement strand
CCCGTCCCGTCCGGTTGATGGGCGGAGGCGCACGGGCGAGGCCCTGCATCTGGTTCTCGGGGTTTTCGTCCCAAGGCGATGGCGCCTGCTTCGAGGCCACAGTCCGGCATGCCAAGGGTTCTGCCCGGGAAATCCGCGCCTATGCCCCGAAGGATCAGGCCCTGCACGGCATCGCCGACCGCCTGCAGGATGCGCAGCAGCGGAATTTCTATCAGCTCAGTGCCGAGGTGACCCACCGTGGCCGCTACTACCACGAATACTGCATGACCATCGACGTGACGCGCGACAGTCCGACCGATCAGGCGCCGGCTGAGGGCAGTGAAGAGGCCGTCACAGAGGCGCTGCGCGATCTTGCCCGCTGGCTCTACCGCCAGCTTAAGGCTGAACACGACCACCTGACCTCGGATGAGGCCATTGAGGAGGGGATTATCGTGAACGAGTACACCTTTACCGAAACCGGGCGGCGGTTCGGCTGAAGGTGCGAGCTTCGAAGAACTTTCCCGACCGCACGCTTGAAACGTACGTCGAAATGGCGTACATACGCTGGAAGCTTTTCAGGAGGCGACCATGCTCGGTTTCCACGATACCACCCGCGCGATCGACGAGCGCAACGAGGCCCGGATGAATTTCCGGACGAAGCCACGCATCAAGACTGCAATCCAGCAGGCAGCGGCACTGTCCGGCGTCGACGATTCCGTCTTCACGATGAACGCAGCCTACCAGGCCGCGCTGGCAACGATCGCAGCGCATGAACGCACCGTGTTGCAGCCGGTCGATCATGAGGCGTTCTTCGCGGCGCTCGATGCACCAGCTGCGCCGACCGATGCCCTGCGCGCAGCCTTCCGTCGGCACCGCGAGACGGTTGTGTCGAAGTAGATGGCCGCTTCACAACCGGTCGCTTACACTATCGAGCCGTTCGATCCTTCGAGGCATGATCGGGCGGCTTTTTCTTGCGGTGTCGAGCAAGTCGACAACTATTTCCAGAAGACCGCGAACAAGCTCGCCAAGGCGGATAATGTCCGCCTCTACGTCATGGTTGACCCCGACGGCACGGTCATGGGCTTCTATGCCCTGAATGCGCACGCGGTTCAGTTTACGGATCTTCCTGCGCCGTTTGCGCGGACCCGGCCTTCGCATGGCAACATTCCCGCCGCTTACATCTCGATGATAGGGCGGGATCGGAAGTTCAGCGGCGGCGGGTTTGGCGGCGATCTGCTTGTCGATGCCCTCCGTAGAATTTCCGTTGCAGCTGACGCCATTGGCGTCGCGGTGGTCATGCTCGATGTGCTCGACTGCGGAGATCCCGACCGCGTCGCGCGCCGGAAGAAGCTTTACGAGAGCTATGGGTTCCAGTCATTGGCTTCGAACCCGTTGAGAATGTTCATGTCCGTCAGCACCGTTCGCAAGCTCATCGCCGAAGAGGACGATGAGCAGAGAAAGGAAGCCGCGCTCGCCGAACTGGCGCGGCTCGGACAGGCATTTGACCGCCGTTGAAGTTCTGAAGAGCCAATCTGCCAACCTATAGGTTGGCAACTATGCTCAGTTTGCCAACCTACGATATGGCAAAACTCTGGATGATCGCACAGGGCATCACCAGCCAGTGCCGTGCTCACCGGTTCCCGTCGATCCACTTTGACATGAGCCCCTTGTCGCGGAAGCATTCTTCCGGGACGGCGCGTCGCTTGATGCGGGCGAGGCGCTCGGCGAAGGCCACCTGCTTGGAGGAGGGCAGGCGGTCAAGATCAGAGAGGGATTTCATCCTGGCCTGCGCGTCGATCCAGGCGCTGAGCGAGCGGCGGTCCTGTTGGACTTCCCAAGGCAGGAGCGTCTGGTTTTTCAGGGCCAGCGACCGCGCATAGGCGATCTGCTTCTGGGTGGCGGGGAGGGCAAAGGCGGTGTCTTCCATCGGGAATCTTCCTTCTCGGCTTGGTTCTCCTATATGGAACAAAAGAGGAACAAATGCAAGATGCGGCGGCTTGA
>DATGWU010000607.1:0-8262 GCA_035299345.1 Rhizobium sp. | reverse complement strand
GGACGAGGAAGCCGGTGGCCGCAAGCGCGATCACGCCCGTCTCGACGAGGTCCGCGGGCAGGATGCCCAGCATGTCGCCGAAGAGGATGTGGTCGAGGTGCACATCGCTCTCGATCTTCACGTAGAGCACCAGCCCGAGGCCGAACATGCCGGAGAAAACGATGCCGAGGACGGTATCCTCCTTCACGCGGCTGTTTTCCTTGAGGTAGCCCGTCAGCAGCGCGCAGACGAGGCCGGCGGCGAAGGCGCCGACGGAAAGCGGCAGGCCGACGACATAGGCGATCACGACGCCGGGCAGAACGGCATGGGAGACCGCGTCGCCCATCAGCGACCAGCCCTTGAGCACGAGGAGGCAGGAGAGCAGCGCCATCGGCACCGCGATCATCAGCGTGACGGCGAAGGCCGACTGCATGAAGGGCAGCTGGAAAGGCAGGATTGCGAGGTCGAGGAAATCGCTCACGGTGCGGACTCCAGTGCGAGGCGGGCGCGGCGGCGTGCGGCGAGGCGGCCGTGCTTCGGGGCAAAGACGAAGGCCAGGAGGAAAAGCACCGTCTGGAGGACAACGATGATGCCACCGGTTGCGCCGTCGAGGAAATAGCTGAGATAGGCGCCGACGAGACTTGTCACCGCGCCGATGGCGAAGGCGAGCACGACCAGTCGCTGGAAGCGGTCGGTGAGCAGGTAGGCTGTCGCGCCCGGCGTCACCACCATGGCGATGACGAGGAAGGCGCCGACGGTCTGCAGCGCGGCCACCGTCGAGGCGGCGAGCAGGGTAAAGAACAAAACCTTGAGGAAACCGGGACGCAGGCCGATCGAGCGGGCATGGTTCTCGTCGAAGAAGGTGACCATCAGGTCCTTCCATTTCAGGGCGAGGATCAGCAGGCTGACGCTGCCGATGATGACGAGTTGCAGCGTGTCCTCCGGCGTGATGGCGAGGATGTTGCCGAGCACGATCGTCTGGATGTTTACCGAGACCGGCGAGAGCGAGACCATGAATAGGCCGAGCCCGAAGAAGGAGGTGAAGATGAGGCCGATGACGGCGTCCTCCCTGAGCCGGGTGCGCTGGTTGAGAAAGAGCATCGCACCGGCCGCGAGTCCGCCCGAGAGGAAGGCACCGAAGGCGAAGGGCAGACCGAGCATGTAGGCGCCGGCGACGCCCGGCACGATCGCGTGGGAGAGTGCGTCGCCGATCAGCGACCAGCCCTTCAGCATCAGGTAGGCGGAAAGGAAGCCGCAGACTCCACCGACCAGGCCGCTGACCCAGATCGCGTTGACCATGTAGCCGTAGGAGAACGGCTCAAGGAGTGCGTTCATCGGATACCTCCGGCTCGCGTGGAGCGCCGTAGATGACGAACGGGCGCTCGTCGTCGGTGATGACCTTCACTTCGCGCGCATCCGCGTCCTCGTGCAGGTCGGATCCGGAGAGCACGAAGTGGCGCAGCGCGCCCCCGAATGCACGCTTCAGGTTCTCCTCGTTGAAGACTTCCGCGGTCCGCCCCGCCGCCAGCACCGTTCCTTTGACGAAGATCGTGCGGTCGCAATAGTCGGGCACGCTGCCGAGATTGTGGGTCGATACCAGCATGACGCGGCCCTCGGCCCGCAGGTCCTGCATGAGGCCGACGATCTGTTCCTCGGTGGTGACGTCGACACCGGTGAACGGCTCGTCGAGCAAAATCACCTGGCCTTCCTGGGCGAGCGCGCGGGCAAGGAAGACGCGCTTGCGCTGGCCGCCGGAGAGTTCGCCGATCTGGCGCTTGCGGAAATCCGCCATGCCGACGCGGGCAAGCGCGTCGGCGACCATGGCATGGTCGCGGCGGGAGGGGATGCGCAGGAAATTCATGTGGCCGTAGCGGCCCATCATCACCACGTCCTCGACGAGGACCGGAAAATTCCAGTCGACCTCCTCGCTCTGCGGCACATAGGCGACGAGGTTCTTGCGAAGGGCCTCGCGAGCCGGCATTCCGAGAATGGAGATCTCGCCGGCGGCAAGCGGGACGAAGCCCATGATCGCCTTGAAGAGCGTCGACTTTCCGGCGCCGTTCACGCCGACGAGGGCGGTGATGGTGCCTTTGGGGATATCGAAGTTCGCCGCCTTCAGCGCCGTGAGGCCGTTGCGATACGTGACGGAGACATGGTCGACAAGGAGCCCCGAAGAGCGGCTGCGCGAACTGCTGCCCATGATCATCCCGCAAGTCCTTTCGCGATCGTCGCCACCGTGACCTTCAGGAGGTCGAGATAGGTCGGAACCGGGCCGTCGGCTTCGCTGAGGGAATCGACGTAGAGAACGCCGCCGTAGAGCGCGCCGGTTTCCGCCGCCACCTGGCGCGCCGGCTTGTCGGAAACCGTGCTTTCGCTGAAGATCGCCTTGATCTTGTGCGCGCGCATCGCATCGATGACGGCACGGACCTGTTGCGGCGAGCCCTGGCTGTCGGCATTGATCGGCCAGAGGAAGACTTCCTTCAGGCCGAGATCACGGGCGAGATAGGAGAATGCGCCTTCGCTCGTTGCGAGCCAGCGCTCCTCCTCGGGCAGGGCGGCGATCTCCGCCTTCATCGGTTCGATCTCGGCCCTGATCTTTTCGGCATAGGCCTTCGCGTTGGCGGCATAGACATCGGCATGATCAGGATCGATCGCGGCGAGCGCCTTGCGGATGTTCTCTACGTAAATCAGGGCATTGTCCGGTGACATCCAGGCGTGAGGGTTGGGCTTTCCGTCATAGGCGCCACCGGAGATGCTGAGCGGCTCGACCCCTTCGCTGACCACGGCTTCGGGTACGTTCCCGAGATTGGCGAGGAACTTCTCGAACCAGCGTTCGAGGTTGAGCCCGTTCCACAAGACGAGATCGGCGTCGCTGGCCTTCAGGATGTCGCGCGGCGTCGGCTGGTAGTTATGGATCTCGGCGCCCGGTTTGGTGATGCTGTCGACCTCGGCAGCGTCGCCTGCAACGTTGCGTGCAATATCGGCGATGACCGTGAAGGTCGTGATGATCTTCGGCTTTTCCGCCGCGACCGCTACGACAGGCAGGCTGACGAACACGATGGCGGCGAGCAGGTCGATGAGTTTTCGTCCCACGCAGGCGACTCCTTTTGCAAATCATTCGCATTTTAAGGTAGCCACACATTTGTGAATGTCAATGCAACTGCAAATCATTCGCAATATTCGCGCAATCAGACGCCCTGCGATTAAAACTTCCTCAAGGTCGGCGTGCTAGCAAAGGCCGTTGGTATTGCGTAACCGGAGTGGTCCGATGGTGGTCTTGTGGGCTTGAAGGGGCTTTTGAACATATTCCGCCCGTCCCGGAAGCTGGCGCTCGTCTTTGGCGGCATTCTGGTCTTCTGCGGCGCGACGGGCTCTGCAGCCGTCTATATCGGTGCTGAAAAGCTGCTCGGATCGACCTTCCGAGGGGCGAACGGGCAGAAGTGCACCGAGGTGAAAACGGTCCTGATCAAGAAGAAGGATCGCCAGTGGATCCGCAAATACGTCTCGACCAACGGTGGAGACGGTCTTTCCCGCATGAAGACGGCGCTGCGCGTCGCCGAGAAGACGTTCGAGGCGGATAAACCGGACCTCGTGCAGGTGGTGGTGATCGACGACCACGGGCCGAAGGATCGCGCGAACATGCGTGGTCATGCTGTCGGCGCGGATGTCGTCTACATCCCCGATCCGTCGCGCGTGCCGGAGGTCGAAGGCGCTGACGTCTTCACTGCGCGCTACATAGACCGCCCCGCCAACGAGAACGGTCTCTTCTACGGTGAGAAGATCGTCGTTCCGAGCGAGGACGTCGAGCGCATCGCGGCGCTGATGGACGAGAAGTTCGACTGCGTGAAACCGGATGGTGCCCCCGAGACGGCGGCTGCCGGTGGCCACGGCGGCGATGCCCATGCCGCGCCGGCGGAGAAGCCGTCCGGTCACGGTGAACCGGCTCCGGCGGAGGCCGGCGGTCACGGCTGACCCCCGCATGACGTCAGAGAAAACGAAAGCCCCGGGATACGCGGTATCCCGGGGCTTTGTTTATCTGCAGGTCGGTCGGCTCAGTCGCCTTTGTGGCGGCGAGCCGGGAACAGGATGATGTCGCGGATCGACGGCGAGTCCGTCAGAAGCATGATGAGGCGGTCGACGCCGATGCCGAGGCCACCCGCCGGCGGCATGCCCTGATCCATGGCTTCGAGGAAGTCCTCGTCCAGTTCCTTTTCGGTCTCGCCGCGCTCGTGGGCCTGTTTGAGCTGCTCGACCATGCGGTTGCGCTGCTCGACCGGGTCGTTGAGCTCGGAGAAGGCATTGCCGATTTCCCAACCGTTGCAGTAGCTCTCGAAGCGTTCGACGAGGCGCGGCTCGCCCGGCACTTCCTTGGCGAAGGGCGAGATGTCCTTCGGGAAGTTGATGACGTGGGTCGGCTGGATCAGCGTCGCCTCGACCTTCTCCTCGAAGACATAGGCGAGGCATTCGCCCCAGGTCGCGTCCTTCTCGACTTCGAACCCGGCGCCGTAGGCGGCGGCGCGTGCCTCCTTGTCGGTCTTGATCGACAGGAAGTCGATGCCGGTCGCCTCCTTGACCGCTTCGGGCATCGAAACCCGGCGGAACGGACCCTTGAAGGAGAGTTCCTTGTCGGTGAAGGCGAATTCGGTCTTGCCGTGGACGGCGAGCGCCAGGCTCTCGAACAGCCGTTCGACGAGGCTCATCATGTCCTCGTAGTCGGCATAGGCCCAGTAGCACTCCATCATGGTGAACTCGGGATTGTGCCGGGTCGAGACGCCTTCGTTGCGGAAGTTGCGGTTGACTTCGAAGACCTTGTCGGTGAGGCCCGACACGAGAACGCGCTTGAGATAGAGTTCCGGCGCGATGCGCAGGTACATGTCGAGCTTCAGCGTGTTGTGATGGGTCTTGAAGGGTTCTGCCGCAGCGCCGCCGTAGATCGCCTGCAGCATCGGGGTCTCGACTTCCATGAAGCCTTCGCCTTCGAGGAAGCGGCGCAGAGCGGACAGAATCCGCGAACGCTGCTGGAAGCGCAGCTTGGATTCCTCGTTGACCATGATGTCGAGATAGCGCTTGCGGTAGCGCGTCTCGATGTCGGCGAGGCCGTGATATTTCTCCGGCATCGGCAGCAGCGTCTTGGTCAGCATGACGATCTCGTGGGCGTTGATCGTCAGTTCGCCGCGCTTGGTGCGACGGACCGCGCCGGTCACGCCGATGACGTCGCCGAGGTCGATGAGCGGCAGCAGGCTGCGGGCTTCTTCCGGGGTGGTGTCCTTGTGGGAGAAGATCTGGATCTTGCCCGAGGCGTCATGGATGTCCATGAACATGCCTGAATTGCGCGAGGAGTAGACGCGACCGGCCACCGTCACCACGTCGCCGGATTCGGTGTCCGGTTCGAGATGGGCATATTTCTCCGCCAGTTCCTCGTTGGTCATCGTGCGGTGGAAGTGTGCGGGATAGACGTCGCCCACCTTCTCGCGCAGCAGTGCGAGCTTCTGGCGACGGACTTCCGTCGCGTCGGAGGAAAGGGCGGTTTCGGTCTTCTGTTCGGTCATCGTTCAATCGCCTTCAGGGGCTTTTTTCGTTTCGGTTACCCCGGCAGGGCAGAGGAGGTAGTTCAAGAGCGTCGCCGGTCGAGGCGACGCGGCATCGTCAGCCGGCGGCACCCACCATCGAGGCCAGCACCTGGCTTGCCACCTTCAGCCGCTGGCGCACGACCGAGCGGCCGAGCAGCGCCATGGAATCGAAGAGCGGCAGTGAGCGCTGGCTTCCCGAGACGGCGACGAAGAGCGGCGGCGTGACGACGCGCAGCTTCTTGCCGAGGCGGTCGGAAATCGCTCTCAGTTCCTCTTCGATCGTCGCGACGTTCCATTCGACGATCTTTTCGAGATCGAACTGGACCGTGTTGACGATCTCCAGCGTTTCGGCCGGCGAGGTCTTCAGTCCTGCAAACGAGGCGGCCGTGAGACCGACGTCGTTCGCCAGCAGGAAGCCGGCGAGCGGCGGCAGTTCGCCGAGCTTCGAGATGCGGCTCTGGGCGAGCTTTAGGCCTTCCGTCAGGCGGTCGTTTTCGGACGCCCAGTCGAAGATGCGTGCGAGGAAATCCTCCGCCGTCAGCTTCTCGCGGATCCAGCGGCCGTTCAGCCAGTCGAGCTTCTGCACGTCGAAGATCGCGCCGGCCTTCGAAAGGTTCTCCGGATCGAACTTCTCCGCAAGCTCGTCCATCGTCAGCAGTTCGTCGCCTTCGGCGATCTGCACGAAGAACAGACCGAGGAAGTTCATCAGCGCTTCCGGCAGGTAGCCGAGCGCCGAGTAGTAGGAGATCGAGGTCGGGTTCTTGCGCTTCGACAGCTTCGACTTGTCGGCATTGCGCATCAGCGACAGGTGCATGAACTTCGGCGGCTCGAGGCCGAGATATTGGTAGAGCAGGATGTGCTTCGGCACCGATGCCAGCCACTCCTCGCCGCGGGCGACGTGGGTGATCTTCATCAGGTGGTCGTCGACGACGTTCGCCATGTGGTAGGTCGGCATGCCGTCGGCCTTCAGGAGTACCTGCATGTCGACGCTGTCCCACGGGATCTCGACGTCGCCATAGACGCCGTCGTGGAACTTGCACGAACCCTCGGTCGGGATCTTCATGCGTACGACGGACGGTTCGCCCGCCTCCATGCGCTCGGTCACTTCCTCGGCCTTCAGGTGGAGGCAGAGGCCGTCATACTTCGGCGCCATGCCCTTCGCCCGCTGCGCGTCGCGCATCATCTCGAGCCGTTCCGGCGTGCAGAAGCAGCGGAAGGCGTGACCGTCGCGAACGAGCTGCTCGACGAAGGGGCGATAGATGTCCTTGCGCTCCGACTGGCGGTAAGGGCCGTAAGGTCCACCGACATCCGGGCCTTCCGACCACTTGAGGCCGGTCCATTTCAGCGCGTCGAGAACCTTCTCCTCGAACTCCGCGGTCGAGCGGGTGGCGTCGGTATCCTCGATGCGGAGGATGAACTCGCCGCCGTTCTTCTTGGCGAAGAGATAGTTGAACAGCGCGATGTAGGCGGTGCCGACATGCGGCTCGCCGGTCGGGGAAGGTGCAATACGGACGCGGACGCCGGAAGTGGTCATCGGATTCTAGCTCTGGTGACGTGCGAGTGACCGGGCGGAAAACCGCGTGGTCACGGACGGGGTGTCGAAAAGCGAAAAACCGCGTCGAAAACCGCCTAAAGCGGGAAATCCCGCGATTTTTCATTCCGTGGCCTTAGGCCACATTCGGCCGCGGGCGTCAAGACACACTGCCGCACGGCGGGGGTGCCACGGCGGCGGCGAAGGAGAAACCGATGAAAAAATACGGTCGCCGGGAACCTTCAGCCGCCGGTTGCGTTTGACCTGCAGAACACGGGCCGTGCCAACCGGACGCGACGGGAACGAGAACACGGTGATTTTTCCGGTTTCTCGCCGTGGCCAACGAAACGGCAGACGAGCTCTGACCCGTCCGGCCCGCGTTCCTCATCCCTAGTCCCCGCCCTGAAGAGCCGCATTCCGCCAATGCCGGCTCTTCCTTTTTGCTTATTTTCCGGCTGACTTCACGTCACAGGCCAGACCAGGAGCAGGGTCGGCACGCTGACCAGCACGATCAGACCCGAAAGCGGTAGGCCGAGCCGCGGGTAGTCGCTGAAGCGGTACCCGCCCGGGCCGAACACGAGCGTGTTGCACTGGTGGCCTATCGGCGTCAGGAAGTCACAACCCGCGCCGATCGCAACCGCCATCAGGAAGGCCTCCGGCTTGTAGTGGAGGTTGGCCGCGAAACTCGCCGCGATCGGCGCCATGACGAGCACTGTTGCGGCATTGTTGAGGAACGGCGTGACCAGCATGGCCGTCACGAGGATCAGCGCCAACGCCCCGTAAGTGGGAAGGTTGACCGCCACATGCCCGAGCCAGGCGGCAACGACGTCGCTTGCTCCGGTCGTGCGCAAGGTGTCGCTCACCGGAATGAGTGCTGCGAGCATCACGAGGATGGGACCGTCCACCGCCCGGTAGATTTCGCTGAGCGGTATGGCGCGCAGGATCACCATGCCGAGTGCCGCCGCGAAGAAGGCTATGCCGACGGGGGCGAGACCGAGCGCGGTCGCACCCATCGCGGCGACCAGGATAGCGAGCGGCACGGCGGCGTTGCGTGGAGTACCGAGCAGGATTTCGCGTTCGGCAAGCGGAAGGCAGCCGAGTTCCTGCAGCAGGCCGGGCAGCGTGTTCCTCCTGCCCTGAAGGACGACGACGTCGCCGGCGCGCAAGGTCATCTCGCCCATG
>DATGWU010000606.1:0-3466 GCA_035299345.1 Rhizobium sp. | reverse complement strand
GCATGCCGTTGACGAAGGGTGCCGTTCCGTCGATCGGGTCGACGACCCAGGTGAAGCCGGAGGAACCTTCGACGTGGCCGAATTCCTCACCGAGGAAACCGTCCTGCGGGAAGGCCGCCGCCACCCGGTCCCGGATCAGCGTCTCGACATTGCGGTCGGCGATGGAGACGACGTCCTGAAGGTCGCGCTTTGTCTCTATCACGAGGCTGCCCCGGTTCTCGAAATAGCCAAGCGCAAGCCGCCCGGCCTCCTCCGCGATGGACCGCGCCAGCGAAAACCGTTGATCGATATCGGTGTCTTGCATGTTCATGCTTCTTTCCTTCGGTGGAGATATCAGGCCGTGATCAGTGCAATGCCACGGTTCTTGAAAGCCAGTGTGACGTCGGCGGCAGGAGCGAAACTGCGCTCGACGGAATGGTCGACGACGAAGAAGGCGCCGACGTCTGTTTCGACCTCATACTCGATGTGGTCGCCGAGATAGGCGGAGTGCAGGACCCGGCCCCTGAGCCCCGGCTCCTCACCGCCGCCGAGGCGGATCGCACCCGGCCGGACTGCGAGCTTCGCCGCTCCGGGCCTCACATTGTTTCCCGGAAGGTCGTGTTCGAGGCCGCCGACCTTCACGAGTGCGCGTCCGGCATCGACGGAAAGAACCTCGCAGGAAACGACGTTCGCTTCGCCCATGAAATCCGCGATGAAGGGCGAGGCGGGCGCCTCGTAAAGTTCGCGCGGTGCGCCGGACTGGGCGATCTCTCCATCTTTCATGACGATGATCCGGTCGGACACGGCGAGCGCCTCGTCCTGGTCGTGGGTCACGTAGACGGCGGTAAAGCCCAACCTTTGCTGAAGGTCGCGGATATCGGTGCGCACCTTGCGGCGCAGGCGTGCGTCGAGGTTGGAGAGCGGCTCGTCGAGAAGCAGCACCTGCGGCTCCAGCACCAGTGCACGCGCGACGGCGACGCGTTGCTGCTGGCCGCCGGAGAGCTCGGCCGGCAGACGCCCGCCCATTCCGGCCAGTCCAACGAGCTCCAGTCCGTGTTCCGCCTTCTCCCGCGCGACCTTCTTGCCGAGGCGGGAGGACTCGAGACCATAGGCGACGTTGCCGAGGGCGGTCATGTGCGGGAAAAGCGCATAGGACTGGAACACCATCGACACGTCGCGGGCGTTCGCCGGCAGCATGGTGACGTCCTTGCCGCCGATCAGGATGCGTCCCGAGGTCGGATGCTCGAGGCCTGCCAGCATGCGCAAAGTCGTCGTCTTGCCGCAGCCGGAGGGGCCGAGCAGCGTCACCAGCGTACCGGGCTCTATGGTGAGGGAAAGATCGGGAATTGCGGTGAAGGCGCCGAAACTCTTGCGAACATTCTCGAAGACGACGGAACCGGGCTTGTGGCTGGTCATACGGTTTTCTCCTGACCGATGGCGACTGAGGGAGTTGGGGAGCCGCCGGCGACACGATTTTCGCGACGCAGACGGCGCTCTCCGACGAGGAACTGGAAACCGGTGATCACGGCGAGCATCACCACGATCAGCATCGAGGAATAGGCGATGGCCACACCGTATTCGCCGTTTTCAACGAGACCGACGATGTAGGACGTCGCCATGTTGTACTGGGCGCTGACGAGAAAGATGACGGCACTGATCGAGGTGATTGCCCGCACGAACGAATAGACGAGCGCGGCGTTGATCGCCGGCCTCATCAGCGGCAGGATCACCTTGCGGATCGTGCGGAAGCTGTCGGCTCTGAGTGTCAGCGACGCCTCGTCCAGGCACTTGTCGAGCTGGCTCATCGCCGCGATGCCGCCGCGCACGCCGACCGGCATGTTGCGGAAGACAAAGCAGGCGATCAGGATGAGCGCCGTACCCGTCATCTCTACCGGCGGGAGGTTGAAGGCCATGATGTAGCTGACGCCGATCACCGTGCCCGGAATGGCGAAGCTCATCATCAATGCGAATTCGAAGAGGTTCCGGCCGGCGAATTTCTGGCGAACGATGATATAGGCCGTGAGCAGCCCGACGGCGGCGGTCAGCGGCGCCGAAACGAGCGCGATCTCCATCGTCGTCCAGAAGGAGTTCCACGCGACGCCGGTCCAGGCGATTCCGCCGTTTTCGAAGCCGATCGAGAAGGCGCGTGCGTAGTGGTCGAAGGTCAGCGAATTGTCGAGGCCCCAGGTCTTCACGAAACCGCCGAACAGGATCATGCCGTAGACGACCACCGTAAAGATCATCCACGGGATCGCCACCGCATGCACGGCGACGGAGAGGCCGCGCGGAAGCGCGATGTGAACGCCGTTGTCGCCCTTGCCGGTGACGGTCGCGAAATTCTTGCCGGAGAGCCAGAGGCGCTGCGCAAGGAACGCGGAAAGCGTGAAGCACAGAAGCACGATCGCGAGCACGGCGGCGCGGGATGGGTCATTTTGCGATCCGACGACCGCGAAGAATATCTCCGTCGACAGCACGCCATGGCTTCCCCCCAGCACCAGCGGGTTGCCGAAATCGGCCATGCTTTCGATGAAGCCGATCAGGAAGGCGTTGGCGAGGCCGGGCTTCATCAGCGGCAGCGACACGCGAACGAAAGTCCGCCAACGGTCGGCGCGCAGGGTCTGCGAGGCTTCCTCCATCGACGGGCTCACCCCTTCGACAACGCCGATCAGCACCAGGAAGGAAATCGGCGTGAAGGAGAGAACCTGTGCGATCCAGATGCCGGTCAGGCCATAGAGCCACCGGCCGGGTTCGAGACCGAAGAGGCCGGATATCGCCTCGGTGACGACGCCGGCGCGTCCGAAGAGCAGCGTCAGGGCGAGGCCGATGACGAAAGGCGGCGTGATGATCGGCAGGACGGTCAGCAGCCTCAATCCCTTCTTGTAAGGAAAGCGCGTGCGGGTAGACAGAAGCGCGAAGGCAAGCCCGAGCAGAGTTGATCCGAACGCCGTCATGATCGCGAGGAGAAGGGTGCGCCATGCGACACCGCAACGTTCGCCGCCGGACACGCAGCCGAGGCTCCAGATGCCCGGGTCCTGGGCATTGCGAATGAAATTGTCGGGATTGAAGGAGCCGTCGAAGTCCTGCACCGCGCCGACGAACATGCTGCCGATCGGATAGAAGACGAAGACCGTCACCAGAAAGACGAGCATGGAGATCGAGCCGACGATGAAGGCGTCACCCTTCATCGCGCCTCGCTCGGCGAGGCCGAAGGCGACAAGAAGGACGAAGACCATCGACATCAGGACGGCGCCGGCACCCATGGAGGGCTGGCCGTCTGCAAGCATGCCGAACAGGTTCTCGCTGATCGTCCAGGTCCAGCCGGTGAAGCCGATCGCAAGGCCCTGAAGCGAGAGAAACAGGAGCCCGAGGGCCCCGGCGACAACCAGGCCGCGGCCACGCCGTGCCGGATCGCGGAGGCTGCGGGCGAGGCCTGCGAGGGCGAGGAACAGCACCACGCCGATGAGCCAGACCTTGCCGTGGCTCGTCA
>DATGWU010000605.1:0-8369 GCA_035299345.1 Rhizobium sp. | reverse complement strand
AATGGGCCTGTGGATCTCCTGGTCGTCGACTTCTCGACACCGGAAGACGTGCGCGCCTATGCCCGCTTCGACGAGGATGCGCTGGCAGCCGCGGTCGCAGACGGCAGGACATCACCCGAAGCTCTGCTCGGTGAGGGCATTCTTGCCTTCACCATCGACCAGGGCAACTTCATGCAGCCTTATCAGGGGATCGTGCCTCTCGACGGCACCTCGCTCGAGGAGATCGCCGGGGTTTACTTCCGCCAGTCGGAACAGATTCCGACGCGGGTTCGTCTCGGCGTCGCCGAGTTCTTCGATCGCGACGAGGAGGGACACCCGCGCCGCGGCTGGCGGGCCGGAGGCCTGATGGCCCAGTTCCTGCCCGAGGCGCCGGAGCGGATGCGCCAGCCGGACCTGCATGGCGGCGACGGCGACGACGGCGACTATGTCTTTTCGGAGGACGATGCCTGGTCGGAAGCGCAGGTGCTCGTCGATACCGTCGACGCCGACGAACTGACCGATCCCCAGATCGGCATAGAGCGTCTCCTGTTCCGCCTCTTTCACGAGCGGGGCGTGCGGGTTTACCAGCCGCAGCCGGTCTTCGACCGGTGCAGCTGCTCGCGAGAGAAGGTGAAGGGCGTCTTGAAGAGCTTTTCCGACGAGGAGATCGAGCAAAGCCAGGAAGACGGCGCAATCACGGTCACCTGCGAATTCTGCTCGACCACCTATCGCTATGAAGCGGCCGAGGTTCGTGAAGGCTGAAATCGAAGGCGGCGCCGTCCAGGTAGGCGGCGCCGTTCTTCATTGCTCTCAGGTGCTGGATCCGTCGGGTCTCAGTTGAGGACTCGCAACATGCCCGGCGCGTCCAGCGAGAAGGCAGGGATCGCCACCTCGAAGAGGTCGCCTTCATCGGTCTCCATCTGGTAGTGACCGAACATGACGCCTGAGGGAGTGTCCAGAGGACAGCCCGAGGAATATTCGTAGGTGTCGCCGGGCCTCAGCTGCGGCTGCTCGCCGACGACGCCCGGGCCGGTGACTTCATCGACCTGGCCGTTCTGGTCGGTAATGTGCCAGTAGCGGTTCACCAGTCGAACCGATCTGTCCGAGTGATTGGTGATCGCCACCCGATATCCCCAGACATATCGTCCGTCATCCGGATCGGACTGCTCTTCGAGGTAGTAAGGCTCGACACTGACTTCGATATCCTGCGTCAGGGCTCGATACATAGGGTTGACCTTCTTTATGTCTTGCTAACCATATCTATCAGCTCACCGCACGGGTCAAGGAATGCGGACGCGCCGAGCAAGCAAAGTGTCGCGACTTCGTAAAATTGGTCCTAACGGCGACCAGCGGTTTTGCCGCTCTCTGCTGATGGCTTGTCCGGCGCTCGCAGGGAGCTCCGGACAGTAGGGCGGGATGCGGTTCAGGCCGGAACCTTGCGGAGTGCCTGTGCGAAGTCTTCGAGCAGGTCGTCGGTGTCCTCGATGCCACAGGAGAGCCGCACGGTGCCGCCCGAGATGCCGAGTTCGGCGCGGGCTTCGTCGGTCAGGTTCTTGTGTGTGGTCGTTGCCGGATGGGTAATCAGGCTCTTCGAGTCACCGAGATTGTTCGAGATCTCGACGATCTTCAGTGCGTTCTGCAAGGCGAAGGCGGCGGCCTTACCGCCCTTCAGTTCGAAGGCGACCAGTGTCGAGCCGCCCGACATCTGCTTGGCGATGATGTCTGCCTGCGGGTGGTCTGCGCGACCGGGATAGACGACGCGTGCGACCTGTCCCTGCTCGGCAAGGAAGTCGGCAATCTTGGCGGCGCTCTGCGTCTGCTGGCGTACACGCAGCGGCAGCGTCTCGACAGCCTTCAGAAGAGTCCATGCGTTGAACGGAGACATGGCCGGGCCGGTGTGGCGGAAATAGTCCTGGAACTCCTCGTCGATCCACTCCTTGCTCGACAGCACGACGCCGCCGAGGCAGCGCCCCTGGCCGTCGATATGCTTGGTCGCGGAATAGACGACGACATGCGCGCCGAGTTCGAGCGGCTTCTGGAAGAGAGGAGTCGCGAAGACGTTGTCGACAACCAGCTTGGCGCCGACCTGATTGGCGAGCTTGGCAACGCCGGCGATGTCGATCACTTCCAGCGTCGGGTTCGTCGGGCTTTCGAGGAACATCACTCTGGTGTTCGGACGGATCGCCTTTTCCCAGTTTTCCAGATGGCGCCCGTCGACCAGCGTACACTCGATGCCGTATTTCGGGGCGAGCGTCTCGACGACCCAGCGGCAGGAGCCGAAGAGTGCGCGAGCCGCGACGATGTGATCGCCGGCTCTCAGCTGGCAAAGGATGGCGGCAGCGACGGCCGCCATGCCGGATGCGGTGGCACGAGCCTCCTCCGCCCCTTCCAGCAGGCACATGCGTTTTTCGAACATGTCGTTCGTCGGGCTGCCGTAGCGGGCGTAGATGAAGCCGTCGTCCTCACCCTTGAAGCGCGCTTCCGCCGCCTCGGAGGACTCGTAGACGAAACCCTGCGTCATGAAGATCGCTTCCGAGGTCTCGCCGTACTGAGAGCGAAGGGTGCCTCCATGGACCAGTCGCGTTGCGGGACGCCAGTTCTTGCTCATGCCACTCAGCCTTTCAAACACAAAAAAACCGGTCGCGATTTCGGACCGGTTTCAAGCACCCGGTCTCTTTAGCCATTTGTTTAACGTGGCTGCAAGCCGACCGGCCAAATCACCACGGGATAAGCCTGCCATACGCCGATCCCGGGCTTGCGTCAATTCCTCGACTTTGGTTTTGTCGGGCCAAACGGGATTGGACAAGATGACAAGGACCACGGGTATCCTGGCGGATCGCGCCATTGACGCGCTGTTCGGTGAAGGCCGGCTGAAGAGCGAGGCACCCCTCGACGCCGACCAGGTGCAGCCGGCAAGCCTGGACCTGCGCCTCGGTTCGAAGGCGATGCGCGTCCGCGCGAGCTTCATGCCCGGTCGCGAGCACAAGGTCGCAGACAAGCTCGAACGCCTGACGTTGCACGAGATCGATCTCGAAGATGGGGCCGTTCTGGAAACGGGCTGCGTCTACATCGTGCCGCTGATGGAAAGCCTCGACCTGCCGCAGGACATGTCCGCCTCGACCAATCCGAAGAGTTCGACCGGACGGCTCGACATCTTCACCCGCGTTATGGTCGATCACGCTCAGGAGTTCGACAAGATTCCGGCCGGCTACCGCGGACCTCTCTATCTCGAAATCAGCCCGCGGACGTTTCCGGTCATCGTGCGGCGAGGGTCACGCCTGTCGCAGATCCGATTCCGTGTCGGCCATTCCTTGCTGAGCGACACCGAGCTGCTCGATCTGCATCAGGCGGAGACGCTCGTCGCAAGCGAAGTGCCGAACGTCTCGGGTGGTGGCATTGCGCTGTCGATCGATCTCAAGGGCAGTGGCCCGGATGGCCTGATCGGTTATCGTGGCAAACACCATACCTCCGTGATCGACGTTGATCGCAAGGCGGCCCATGACGTGCTCGATTTCTGGGAACCGCTCTACAGCCGCGGACGCGACGAACTGATCCTCGATCCGGACGAGTTCTACATTCTCGTTTCGCGAGAAGCCGTCCACGTACCGCCGCTCTTCGCAGCAGAGATGACGCCCTACGATCCGCTGGTCGGCGAATTCCGCGTGCACTATGCAGGCTTCTTCGATCCCGGTTTCGGCCATGCCAGCGCCGGCGGCGCCGGAAGCCGCGCCGTCCTCGAGGTCCGCAGCCACGAGGTGCCATTCATCCTCGAACACGGGCAGGTGATCGGGCGTCTCGTTTACGAACACATGCAGGAGCGTCCGGCAGGCCTTTACGGCACCGGCCTCGGCTCCAGCTACCAGGCGCAGGGGCTAAAGCTGTCCAAGCATTTCCGGGTTGGCTGAGGCGCGCCGCAGAGCCGCGACTTCGCTGCGCAGTTCTCTCAACTCCGCAAGGATGAGATCCTGGCTGTCCTTGAGGTCTTCCTGGTCTCCGGCGCTCGGAATCTCGTGCTCGGCCTGCATGGACGAGACGATGATCCCGATGAAGAGATTGAGGACCGTGAACGACGTCGCGACGATGAACGGAATGAAGAAGACCCACGCGAGCGGGTGAAGCGTCATGACCGGTCGCACGACGTCGCCGGTCCAGCCTTCGAGCGTCATGACCTGGAAAAGCGTGAAGGCGGACTTGCCGATATTGCCGAAAAGCTCGGGGAAGTCCGCGGCAAAGAGCTTGGTCGCGGCGACGGACGAGACATAGAAGACAAGCCCCAGCAGAAGGAAGATCGAGCCCATGCCGGGGAGCGCGGAGAAGAGCCCGCCGACCACCCGCCGCATCGAGGGCACGACGGATATCAGCCGGAAGAGGCGCAGGACGCGCATTGCCCGCAGGATCGAGACTGTTTCCGTGGCCGGCACGATCGAGACGGCGATCACGAGAAGATCGAAAACCCGCCAGGGGTCGTGAAAGAAGCGACTGCGATAGACCGCGAGTCTCGCCACGATCTCCAGGACGAAGATCGCCAGAAGCGCGTGATCCATCGCGTAGAGCAGGGATCCGTAGCGAGCCCACAGGACGGGGGAAGTCTCGAGCCCCAGTGTGACGGCATTCAGCAGGATGAGGGCGGTGATGGCCGTTTCGAAGTGGTTGGATTCGAGAAGGCGACGGAGCAAGGGCATGGTGGCAATCCGGATATCTGGCAGGCGCCGCCACATTGCTCCGGGAAAGTAAAAACTTGGTGGCTTAGGCGCGTGTCATGCAAAGCGTCGCCGCACCGGCTCTTCACACTTGACAGACTGGGGGAACTGTTGGATTTGTGCCCCTGTCGCGGGTGTAGCTCAATGGTAGAGCAGCAGCTTCCCAAGCTGAATACGAGGGTTCGATTCCCTTCACCCGCTCCAGCTTCTCCCGTACCCTGAATTGTTCCTGCGTTCTGTCCGTCTTCCGCGTTGTCCTGTCCGCAAGGCGGCGAGGCCGAACAGCGTGCAAAGTGTGAGCATGGCGCCGCCCAGGAATGTGCCCTCCGCGCCGGCGAGGTCCCATAGGCCGCCGGCGATCATGCTGGCGGCAAGCAGCGCCATTCCGGTGATGAGGTTGAACACTCCGAATGCCGTGCCGCGCAGCTCGACCGGCGCCGTGTCGGCGACGAGCGCCGAGAGGAGTCCCTGGGTGAAGCCCATATGCAGGCCCCAGAGCGTCGCTCCGGCAGCCAGCCCGATCAAGCCGGAGCTGAACGCTAGGACAAGGTCCGCGGCAAGCAGCAGGAGAAGTCCGGCGACCAGAAGGGTCATGCGGTCCATTCTGTCCGACAGGGCACCCGCCGGATAGGCGGAAAGCGCGTAGGCGACGTTCATGACCACCATCACCAGCGGCACGAATGCAATGGGAAGGCCGATGTCTTGACCCTTGAGCACCAGGAAGGCTTCGCTGAAGCGCGCCAGGGTGAAGGCCGTCGCAACCGCGACGATCTTCCAATAGGCCGCTCCGAGACGAGCGAGTTCGGCACGGCGGAGCGGCATGCGTGCGGTCCGTCGCGCGGCGACGTTCGGTGGCTCGCTCACCGCAAACATTATGAGCCCGGCCGAGAGAAACGCCGGAGCGACGGCGATCCAGAACACGGTCGTGAAGTCGTCGGCGAAGAGCCACATGAAGAGTATGGCGAAGAGCGGGCCGAGCAGTGCGCCGAGGGTGTCGAGCGACTGTCTGAGACCGAAGCTTGCGCCTATGAGTTCCGGAGACGCGATGTCGGCGACCAGCGCGTCGCGCGGCGCGGCGCGGATGCCTTTGCCGATCCGGTCTATGAAGCGAGCCGCGACCAGCCATCCGATATTCGGTGCGAGCGGGAAGATCGGTTTGGTCACGGCGGCGAGTGCATAGCCGGACGCGGCAAGAAGCTTGCGTTTGCCGAGCCAGTCGCTGAGAGCGCCGGAGAAAACCTTGGTGATCGAGGCGGTCGCCTCGGCGATCCCTTCGATCACACCGACGGTCAGGGTCGACGCGCCGAGCGTTCCGACGAGGTAGAGAGGCAAGAGGGCATGGATCATCTCGGATGAGATATCCATGAACAGGGAGACGAAGCCTATGGTCCAAACGGCGCCGGGTACGCGTTTCCAGGTGCCCCAGCCGGGCCCTCCCTGTCCTTCTCCCATGCCCTTCTCCTTTTTGCCGGCATGTGACCTGCACGCTCGCCTGCGCGCATCCTTTGCGGCAGCGCCTTTGACAGTCAAGCCTGGCCGCCTTCAGGCGTGGTGCCGGGGTGGTCGACCGCGGCCGTAGCCGTCGCTGGGTTCGTCGCCGGCACCGTAACCGGGCGCGGCTCGTGCGGCGTCTTGTTCCAGAAAAACGGCTTCGCCTTCAGTTCGAAGGCCGCGCGCCAGGCGGCATAGGAAACCATCATCCAGTAAACAGGTATGGCGAGCCAGCGCCAGCCGAGAAGGCGTCGCTCATACTCGATCATGGCGGAGACACCGAGCCCGAGAAAGATGGTGTAACTGCCGAAGATATTCATCGCATCGACGCCGAAGAGCAGGTTCTTCAGAGGATGGATGCTCTCTGCAGGGCTTTGGAGCATCGCTGCGGCCGAAGCGATGACGAAGACGAGGATTGCGGGATGTCCGAGCGAGGAGATGAGCATGCCGCCGATCAGCAGCTGGAAGACGATGAAGGCGCCGGTCCCCATCTCCCGGCGGGCACGTCCCGGATCACGCATCACAACCAGCCAGGTCTGCAGCCAACCCTTGAACCAGCGCGTTCTTTGCCCGACCCAGACGCGTGCCTTGATCGGCGCGTCTTCGAACGTGTGACGACGGATCGTCTCGGAGCGATAGCCGAGCCGATAGAGACGCATGCCGAGGTCGGCGTCTTCGGTAACATTGTAAGGATCCCATCCACCGGCGGCGCGTAGCGCGGCTGTCCGGAAATGCGGCCTTATGTAGCAAAGGCACCAATCCGCCGGAGTCCCGTTAGATGACGGCGAGCGCGGTGGTGGCCGCATTTCTATTCATCTGCCTGCCTGGACACGCTATGGCTTGGGTCCTCCATCCTGAAGGAGAGCTTTCCAGCAGTGGACATCTTTTTCTGTGGGGAGAGGGGGTGGGAATCTATCATGGCGTCAAGATACATCGGGAACTCATGACTTTTCCCGAAAACATCGTCCCACCTCACTATGAGGTCAAAGCTAATTTCGTTTCCTCCATTAAACACCTCTCTTTTGAGTTCCTCTTCGCCCTCGTCAAGGTTAGGCACGAAATCCATTCCCCACAAAAAGTGGACTTCTCCAGAGGATTTCCCGCCAGAAATGATCGGCTGAAGCCACGCTTTGGATTCACCGCTAGCGACCCACGACCCAACGCGAGGCCTGTTTCGCGTTCCGATTACACAGTGAACATGGGCGGTTCCTTTTACCTCGACATTGCTAGCCGGCGAGTTACCGGAATTCCCTATTTCGACGATGGCAGATATATAGTCTTTTTTGCGCGTGTAGGCCGCCGAGACACAAAAGAGATAGGCGCGGACTTGCGCTTCTCCAATGTCCCTAGTTACGTCAACGGTTCTATCAGCAGCCTCGGCCGCTCTCACTGCCGCACGATTTGCCTGTATAGTCAGCATCAGGGTGGCGAACAAAAGGACAGTACCAATGCCGACCAGCCAAGTTTGGATTTCGGACAGCCCAACCATGCGCTGAGTAGCGTCGTTCATAGCCTGCGTAGCTATGTTCATTCCTTGTTGGGCGACAAGATCATCTATCTCGCGCTGACGGGATTCGGCTTCGCTGCGCTCGCGGGCCTCGGCGGCGGATTGGTTCTCGATAATTTCAACCGGGAAAGGAAAAGGATACGATTTGGCTGGCTTCTCTTGCTGAGCAGCTTTCCCTTGTTCGCTTTGTTTTTGTTCTTGGGCATTCCCTAAAGAGAACGAGCAGATTAGTCCAAATGCAATTGCTGAGATCCAATAGCGCTTAGACATTGAAGTAAGAAAGCCGCCGTGAATTTTCCCCTGGAGAGCTTATTCCGCACGTTCACTTCCTTCTCGTCAACGCCTAATTGCGCGAGGCGCTCGACAAGCTGCGCATAGGTGACGCCCTTGCGCTTTAGTTCCGCTTTCAGGAGGTTTGCGGCCTTCATTTCCCAATCTGTCTTTTCCGTCACGTATCACCTATGATGCAAAATGTATCGTAAATGATGATATACGCACTTTACAAGCCACGGTCAACGTACTATATACGTTACATACGTAACGGAAACGATGACAATGGCGCAGCACTTCCTACTCTCCGCAGAAGCCCGCACACTCTCCCTAAAGGAAATCTACAAGGGCGGAGAGGAAAAGGCTTATGAGACATTCCGTAAGCTGCGTTGGCAGCAGACGGAAGGCCAGCCGGTTTGCCC
>DATGWU010000604.1:0-5193 GCA_035299345.1 Rhizobium sp. | reverse complement strand
GCGGTCTTGAGTTCGCGAGCCGTGCGGTTCTCCACGACCGTCACATGGAACTGACGCGGCAGCATGATGATGGCGAAGGCCGAAAGTCCGATCAGCAGCAGCCAGCGGCTGATCGGGGTCTGATACGAGAGTGCCTCCATGACCGCCGGCGATTGGCTGGCTGTTCGCCAGAGATCGGCCGGCCCGTCGAAGAGGAAGAAGACGACGGAGATGCCGAGTGTCCAGAAGGCGACGAGCTTGACCACCGATTCCATGGCGATCGCCAGGATCAGTCCGTCCTGGTGTTCAGTCGCGTCGGTGTGTCGCGTGCCGAAGATCACTGCGAAGCAGGCGAGCGATATGGCGACCAACAGCGGCAGGTCGATGAAATAGAGATTGCCGGTGCCAATACCGTATTCGGACGGATCGACCATCGCCGCGACCGAACTCGAAACGGCCTTCAGCTGCAGCGCGATGTACGGAATGGTCCCGACCAGAGAAATTCCGGTGACCAGCATGCCGACGATCGGGTTCTTGCCGTAGCGCGCGGCAATGAAGTCGGCACCCGAGGTCAGCTTCTCCGCCTTTGCGAGCTCGGTGATCCGGCGGATGATCGGCATGCCGAGCGTGAACATGAGGATTGGGCCGATATAGATGCCGGTGAACTCGAGGCCCCGCTCGGCCGCGAGCCCGACGCCGCCGAAATAGGTCCAGGAGGTGCAGTAGACGGCGAGGCTCAAGGCATAGACCACCGGCCGGCCGCCGGCGGCTACGCCGAAGAGTCGGCTCTTCCGGTCGCCGTAGCTCGCCACTGCAAAGAGCAGCAGCAGATAGGCGAAGGCCGATGCGAAGATGATCCACCCTGGAAGCACGCTTTCTCCTCGTCACGAGCGTCCAACATCCATTCGACAAAGCTTACGGGAAGTGCAAGCCTTTTTAAATCGTGGGAAAATTGATCTTAAGTCGAAGATGGGGAGCGACGACGATTACCGGTTTTCGAACGCCGGGACTTTCATTAACATCGCCCAGCATTCGGTTTGGTCGGCAAGCGCAAGTTCTTTCACGAAACGTAAGGGGATAGCGATGTTCAACGAGTTCAAGACTTTCATAGCCCGCGGCAACGTCATGGATCTGGCGGTCGGTGTCATTGTCGGCGGCGCCTTCGGCCTGATCGTGAACTCGCTCGTTAACGACATCGTCATGCCGATCGTAGGCGCGTTCGGTGGACTGGACTTCTCCAACTATTTCCTGCCGCTGAGCAGCAAGGTTACGGCAACGACGCTCGCCGCCGCCCGCGAGCAGGGACCGGTGATCGCCTACGGCAATTTCATCTCGGTCATCCTCAACTTCCTGATCCTCGCCTGGATCATCTTCCTGATGGTCAAGGCCGTGAACACGATGCGTGAATCGCTGGAAAAGAAACCGGAAACCAAGGCTGAAGCCGCGCCGCCGCCGGCCGATATCCAGTTGCTGACCGAAATCCGCGACCTGTTGAAGACGAGAACCAGCTGACGACGACCCGGACCTAAGTCCGGGATAGTCGCGGGACATACCACCCATCACCGAAATCGATCCCAGGCTCACGTATTGTCATGGGATTTTCGATCCGTGATCGGCTATGAACGGCCCAAAACGGAGAAGCCGAAGCATGTCTTTTGTCGCCAGCCTCAGCCCGCGTGCCGTATCTGCCCCGGAAAGCGGGATTGTCGAGATCCTGAATTACGCCCGCGGACGCGAGAACCTGCTGCCGCTGTGGGTGGGGGAGGGAGACCTGCCGAGCCCCGACTTCATCAATCGTCCGGCCAGTGATGCGTTGCTCGCGGGCGAGACCTTCTATACCTGGCAGCGCGGTATTCCCGAACTGCGCGAGGCTCTGTCGCGCTACTACGCCCGTCACTTTGCCGTCTCGCTGCCGCCCGAACATTTCTACGTCACGGCGTCCGGCATGCAGTCGATCGTTCTTTCCGTTCAGGCGCTGACCTCGCCCGGTGACGAGATGGTCTTCCTGACGCCGGCCTGGCCGAACATCGTCTCGGCCATCGAGCTCGCCGGCGCCCGCGCCATCGGCGTCGAACTCTCCTTCGGCCACGGGAGTTGGTCGCTCGACCTCGAGCGGCTGGAAGCTGCAATCACGCCGAAGACGAAAGCGATCTTCATCAACACGCCGTCGAACCCGACCGGCTGGACGGCGAAGAGGGAAGACCTGACGGCGATCCTCGAGCTCGCCCGCAAGCACGGCATCTGGATTCTCGCCGACGAGATCTATGCGCTCTACTACTACGGCGCGGCTGCTCGCGCGCCGTCCTTCCTTGACGTCAAGGATGCCGACGACCGCATCATCTTCGTGAACTCGTTTTCGAAGAACTGGTCGATGACCGGCTGGCGCGTCGGCTGGATCGTCGCGCCACCGGAAACGGGGCAAGTGTTCGAGAACCTGATCCAGTACTCGACATCCGGTGTCGCCCAGTTCGTACAGCGCGGGGCGGTCGCAGCACTCGATCACGGCGACGACTTCGTTCGCGCCAATTTCGAGCGGGCCGCCCGTTCCCGCGACCTCCTCTGCGATGCCCTGATCGCCACCAACCGGGTCGAGACCCTGAAGCCGGAAGGGGCGCTCTA
The DNA here is from genome assembly GCA_035299345.1 of Rhizobium sp. Lineage (GTDB taxonomy): Bacteria > Pseudomonadota > Alphaproteobacteria > Rhizobiales > Rhizobiaceae > Allorhizobium. The sequence continues at coordinate 2,595 of DATGWU010000604.1, read as the reverse complement.
CGCCTTCCTGAAGATCGACGGGGTGACCGACAGCCGCGCGGCAGCACTCGACATCGTCGACAAGACCGGAGTCGGCCTCGCACCCGGAACCGCTTTCGGCAAAGGCGGCGAAGCTTTCCTCCGGGCCTGTTTCCTGCGCGATCCGCGCCAGATCGAGGATGCAGCCGGCAGGCTCTGCAACTACATCCTCGGTCGCTGACATCCGCTGGCGCACTGCGGCCTTCGCGGTTGCGAAAAGAATTTTGTCTTTGTCAAAGTTCGGTACAGAATTGCCTCTACGAAACGACGGCACGCTGCGCGAGTGCTTGTGCGGCTGTCGCGGCCACGTGTAGCGTTGCCTTGCGAATCAAGAGGAGAGTGGACGATGGCGATACTGGTTACCGGCGGTGCGGGATATATCGGCAGCCACATGGTCTGGGCGCTGCTCGACGCAGACTACGAGGTCGTGGTGCTCGACCGCCTGTCGACAGGCTTTCGCTGGGCCGTTCCGCCCCAGGTCCGCTTCTACGAAGGCAATGCCGGCGATGCCGTGCTGCTCGACCGGATATTCTCGGAGAATTCCATCGAGGCGATCATCCATTTCGCGGCCTCGATCGTCGTTCCGGACTCCGTCGCGGACCCGCTTTCCTATTACGAAAACAACACCGGCAACACCCGCGCGCTGCTGTCCGCCGCGGTCAAGGCTTCGGTGCCCCACTTCGTCTTTTCCTCGACGGCTGCGGTCTACGGCACGCCAGACAAGCCGGACCCGGTTCTGGAGATCGCGCCGCTTCGGCCGGAGAACCCCTACGGCCAGTCGAAACTCATGAGCGAGATCATGTTGCGCGATACCGCGCGTGCCCATGGACTGAAATATGCGGTGCTGCGGTATTTCAACGTCGCCGGGGCCGATCCCGCGGGCCGCTCCGGCCAGTCGACCCGCAGGGCGACCCACCTGATCAAGGTCGCCTGCGAGGCCGCACTCGGAAAGCGTGAGAAGGTCGACGTCTACGGCACCGATTATCCCACACCCGACGGCACCGGCGTGCGCGACTACATCCATGTCAGCGATCTGGTCGATGCCCATCTGAAGGCGCTGGAGTATCTGAGGAACGGCGGCGAATCCCTCACCGCCAACTGCGGTTACGGCCGTGGCTACTCGGTCCTTGAGGTGCTGGAAGCCGTCGGTCGGGTGCGGAGCGAGCCGGGCAGCAGCAATGGAGGGCCGCTCGACGTTTCCTACGGGCCGCGGCGTCCGGGTGATGCCGCCTTCATCGTCGCGGACCCGACGCTTGCGCGCACGGCTCTCGGCTGGACGCCGCGCCATGACGATCTCGATTTCATCGTCCGCACCGCGCTCGACTGGGAGCGGCGCCTGGATAGAGGTGAAATCCAGCAGCGGACGCTGGCGGAAAGCGCCTGAGGCCGGGCTGCGTGCCGGCCGGGCGAGATCAGCCGCCGATCTGCTGCGCCATCTGGTAAAGCCCGGCGCACCGTGCGCCGGAGGCGCAGAAGGCGAGAATCGGACCTTCGGTCTCCTTGAGGAGCGTCCGCAGCTTCTTTGCCTGTTCCATCGGCACGCCACCGCCGACGGGCAGGTAATAGGCGCGAAGATTGCTCGCCTGGGCGGCCTCCTCGATTGCCGAGAACTTCGGCTGGCCCCAGCCTTCGCCGTCCGGACGCATGCAGATCACCGCGGCATAGCCCGCTTCGGCGACCTTGGCGATGTCGCTCGGCTTCAACTGGCCCGAAACGTGGAAATTCTGGGTGACGGGGCGGATATGCACGATACGGCTTCCTTTCATGGAGTGGATGCGACGGGAGAGATGGGCCGAAGGCGCACCTGTCCGCTGCCTTGCAGCACAAATATAGATGCATCCATATGTATTCAAGTGGACGTACGGCCGCAGTGGCAAAATGCCGGTGCTCATGGTGCCGATGCGACAGCGCGTCCCGTCTTTTCCGGCGTCGCCTCCGACATTTGCCAGTGGCGGATGATGGCCGCCGGCAGCCGCGGTTCACCGGGTCCGAGCGGTAGCCATCCGTCCGCAGAAAAGTAGGAGCGGGTCCTCCTCACGACTGGACTTCGACCGTCCGGCGCGAGGATGAAATTGTAACCGTCGGTGATCACGAAGTCGCGGCTGAACTCGACCGAAATCCCGAAGTGTACCGCGGAATAGTCGGCGAGCTGCCGCGCGGCGTCGGTTGCCGGCGCAAAGTCGCTCCAGGTCGTGCGGTCGATGATCTCCGACAAGGCTTCGACCAGCCACGCCTGTGCCGTCTCGCCCGGCATGCCGGTCGGGGCGACGAGCTTCATGCGGATCGAACGGACGTCCCCCTGTGGCGTGCCCTTGGCAATGAAGAAGAGCGAGGCCTCCCCGCCATCGGTGTCGGTGGCCGCGTCGGGAGCGGCAAATCGCGTTTCCGACAGGCATTCGGAGGTGCGGCTATCGTACTCGCTCGGTTGCCAGCCGGGATTTTTGAGCCCGGCGCGGTTCAGCTCAGTGCAGAGAGCCGGTCCGCGGACGCGGATTTCGCGGACGAAGGCGCCTGCCGCAGGCTCGATGAAATCGGTAAAGAAGTATCGGGGGATTTCGACCGGTACGGGTTCGAGCC
>DATGWU010000603.1:0-6883 GCA_035299345.1 Rhizobium sp. | reverse complement strand
ACGGTGAAAACAAGCGCGTTTCGAATGCAAAGATCACCGGCCTGGGGTTCCGGTTCCGCTATCCGGATTACCGGGTATCGCTGGCAGAGCTGTGGGCCAGCGGTCGCTGGAACAAGTAAGCGCCTCGCCACATTCTCGCTTCTCATCATTCATTTCAGCCCCGGATATCGCGGCGCGCCCCGGAATCTCCACATTTCGGGCACGAAATGGGGCATTCCGCAAAAATTTTCTAAAATTTTTTTTGTGAACGCGACAACGCCTCTGCGTTCCGGAACTTTGTTCTAATTTTCCGCTGTTTTTGAACGCTTTTTCTCTTTCATCTCCAAATTCTTCAGAGTTTGTTTACCAAGGCCGGAATCACGAATGTTACAACCTGTAACACTTCGTGAGCTCATTAAGGCACGTTTTTGCCACTTTTTGCCACGCCTTAGCGTTCTTGCGCAAATTAAAGCTACAACGAACGACTAGGGAAATCGAACTTGAAGAATATCCGGCGCTCTATTGCGACCGTTGCAGCTATAGCTGCATTCGGTGCTTTCGCCCCCGCGCAGGCTTCTGCAAAATCGTCCTGCGGTGGCGCTTCATGGTATGCCCTTCACTCACGCACTGCTTCGGGTGAACGGATGAATCCTTCTCTCCTCACCGCGGCCCACAAGTCGTTCCGGTTCGGTACCAAGCTCAAGGTGACCAACGCAAACAATGGTCGGAGCGTCGTGGTCCGGATCAACGACCGCGGTCCCTTCATCCGAGGACGCGTACTCGACCTCTCCAAAGCGGCAGCCCAGAACATCGGAATGGTTCGAAGCGGTCATGCCAAGGTCTGCTACGAGGTCATCGGCTGACGGGAGAGCAGTCTCCGTTCCGGCTTTCGGCGGGTACGGACGCTTGCTCTCGGCGTGTTTCGCCGCTACCACGCAGTCTTCTGTTGCAGGAGACATGACATGCGTTTGGGCGGCCGCCTTGCCGGCGCGATCGAAATTCTGGCCGACATCGAGACCCGTCGCCGACCGGTCGCCGATGCGCTGAAAGACTGGGGACTGTCGCACCGCTTTGCCGGTTCGGGGGACCGGGCGGCGATCGGCAACATCGTCTACGACGCGCTACGCATGAAACTTTCCCATGGCTGGCTGATGGACGACGACAGTGCTGCAGCGCTCGGCTATGCGGTGCTCCTGCGCCAATGGGGCTTTACACCCGACAGCCTTGCGCACGAACTCGACGGCGACAGCTTCGCCCCGGCCGCGCTCGGTTCAGGGCAGCTTTCCGCTTTTGCATCGCGCCGGATCGAGGAAGCTCCGCCCCATGTGCAGGGGGACATTCCGGAATGGGTACAGCCGTCCCTGGAGACCGCATTCGGCGACGACTGGCTCGACGAGGCCAAGGCACTCGCGACGCGCCCCACGCTCGATCTGCGCGCCAATACCCTCAAGGCCTCGCGTGACAAGGTGCTGAAAGCGCTCGATCGCGTCGGCGCCCAAGCCGCCCAGATCGCCCGCAACGGCATCCGCATTCCTGCTGGCGAAGGCCCCTCTCGGCTCCCAAACGTTACGGCCGAGCTTTCCTTCCAGAAGGGCTGGTTCGAAGTCCAGGACGAGGGGTCGCAGATCGTCGCAGATCTCGTCGATCCTCGTGAAGGCGAGCAGGTTCTGGATTTCTGCGCCGGTGGCGGCGGCAAGACGCTGGCAATGGCCGCGGCCATGCACAACAAGGGTCAGGTCCACGCCTACGACGCCGATCGCAAACGGCTCGCGCCGATCATCGAACGGCTGAAACGCGCCGGCACGCACAATGTCCAGGTCCACGATTCCATCTCCGCGATCGCTACTCTGGCCGGCCGCTTCGATCGCGTTCTGGTCGATGCACCTTGCACCGGAACCGGCACGTGGCGGCGGCGCCCGGACACCAAATGGCGGCTGACGCCGCGCAATCTCCAGGAGCGTGTCGAACAGCAGAAAGAAGCACTCGCAGAAGCGTCGGCTTACGTGAAGCCCGGCGGAGAATTGCTCTACGTCACATGTTCCCTGCTTCCCGAAGAAAACGACGATCAAGTCCGAGGCTTCTGCGACGCCCATCCGGAATTCGAGATCGCCTCGGGTTTCGCCGCCTGGGACCGGCTTTTTGCTTCCTCCACTGCGCGTCCGCGCAGCCGTCATGGTCTGACGCTGACCCTGAGCCCTGCCTCCACAGACACAGACGGCTTCTTCTTCTGTCGTATGCGTCGCCGCGGCTGACTGCAGCGCTTTGCTACGCATCCGGCGCTCTGGCAAAGTGTCGGGAATTTATTCTAGACTATTTGACACCAGTTTATTTTTGCTCCAAGACGTTCCGGCCATTCACCCACGGGCGCCCGATCCGCCTCAGGAGATTCTCATGACCCGGAAATCGTTTCTTCGTGCCACCGTCGCATTGGTGGTTGCGTCGGCGGCCATGATCGCCGCACCCGCCCGTGCCGCACCCGACGCGGCGCAGGTGCTGAAACATTACGCTGCACTCGCACAGGCGAAGTACGAAGATTCCCTGTCGACGGCCAAAGTCCTCGACGCCGCTATCGACGTGTTGATCACAAGTCCCAGCGACGAGACGTTGAAGGCGGCGCGCGCAGCCTGGATCAACGCTCGCGTCCCCTACCAGCAGTCGGAGGTCTATCGTTTCGGCAATCCGATCGTCGATGCCTGGGAAGGCAAGGTGAATGCCTGGCCTCTCGACGAGGGCCTGATCGATTATGTCGACGCGGCCTACGGCACCGAGAGCGACGAGAATGGGCTCTATGTGGCAAACGTCATTGCCAGTCCGCAGATCAAGATCGGCGGCAAGGAGGTAGATGCATCGAAGATCACGCCCGAATTCCTGGCGGAGACGCTGCATGAGGCCGGAGAGATCGAGGCGAACGTGGCCACCGGCTATCACGCCATCGAATTCCTCCTCTGGGGGCAAGATCTCAACGGCACCGGCCCCGGCGCCGGCAACCGACCCTACACCGACTACGACCCCAAGAACTGCACCAACGGCAACTGCGACCGTCGGGCTGCGTATCTAAAGGCGGCATCTACATTGCTCGTCTCGGATCTGCAGGAAATGGTCGCGGCATGGCAGCCGGACGGTGAAGCCACAAAGGCGGTGGAGGCCGACCCGAAGGCAGGGATCGCCGCGATCCTCGCCGGCATGGGCTCGCTTTCCTATGGCGAACTCGCAGGGGAGCGCATGAAGCTCGGCGTATTGCTGCATGATCCCGAGGAGGAGCACGACTGCTTCTCCGACAACACCCACAACTCGCATCTGAACGACGCCATCGGCATCGCATCCGCCTATACCGGCGAATACACCCGCGTCGACGGTACAAGAATGACCGGCCCGTCACTTTCCGAGCTCGTTGCCGCCAAAGACCCGGCGCTCGACACCGAGATGAAGGCGAAGCTCGAGAAGACACTCTCGGCAATGAACGCGATGGCCAAACGCGCCGAAACCGCCGAGGCCTATGACCAGATGATCGGCGAGGGGAACGCCGAGGGCAATGCCACCGTCCAGGCAGCGATCGACGGCCTGATTGACCAGACCAAGACGATCGAGCGCATCATTGCCTCACAGGATCTCGGCACCGTCGAACTCGAGGGCTCGGACAGCCTCGACCATCCCGAAGCTGTGTTCCAATAAGACGAGAGCGGCTGCCGGACCTTCCGGCAGCCCGACCCGCATATGCAAGCGCCCTGCATCTCCCCCCTACCCCCACGGTACCGGCTGGCCTTTTTCGCGGCAGCCTCTCTTCTGTTCGCTCCGCTCGTTGGTGCCACGGAGGCGAAGCGCAATGATCTGTCCGCGGAAGACACCACCCGCGTCGAGGATGTCACGCGGCCGACCAATGACTTCTCCAGGCCGGAACAATACGAGGCAATGCCGGGCGGAGCGACAACGTCACGAAACCCCATCGACGCTGATGCGTTCTCCCACGCCTCGGCCAATCTCGGCTTTTCGGAAGAAGAGAATTTCAGGCTCGGCAAAGCGCTGTTTGAAAAACTCTGGGTTTCCCCCCCATCCTCCACCCAGGCTTCCGATGGCCTCGGTCCGCTGTTCAACGCGCGTTCCTGCCACAGCTGTCACCTGAAAAACGGTCGCGGACACCCGCCGGAGAATGACGCCGGCAGTAGTTCCTCGATGATCCTGAGGCTTGCTCGCCCCGCCCGCTCCGAGGAGGAACGGCACGCGCTTGCGGAGCTAAAGGTGGTCAGCTTTCCCGACGATACGTACGGCGGCCAGCTTCAGGACATGGCCGTCCCCGGTCTCGCTGCGGAAGGCCGGGAGACGGTAACGTACACCGAAGAGCGGGTCACGCTCGCAGGTGGCGAGACGATCATGCTGCGCAAGCCGCAATACAGCGTAGCAGATCTCGGCTACGGACCGCTCGGCACAGACACGACGCTCTCGGCGCGCATTGCCAATCCGATCATCGGCATGGGTCTCATAGAGGCGATCGCCGATGCCGACATCCTTGCGATGGCCGATCCGGAAGACCGCAACGGCGATGGTATTTCCGGCCGTGCGGCGCGCGCCCGCGACCACCGCACCGGTGAACTGCAACTCGGACGCTTCGGCTGGAAGGCGCAGAATGCCTCCGTTCGCGATCAAAGTTCCAGTGCGTTCGTGGGAGATCTCGGTATCTCGACGCCCGACGCTCCCAGCCATTGGGGTGATTGCACGAGCGCGCAAGCGCCATGCCGGGAGATGCCGAACGGCATACAGACGCGACTTGGCAATACGGAGGTCCCAGATCCGGTGCTCGAACTGGTGACCTTCTATTCGGAAAATCTCGCCGTACCGACCCGCCGTGACGTCGGCAGCCCGGACGTCCTGAGGGGAAAGGCTCTGTTTTACCGCATCGGCTGCACTGCCTGCCACACGCCGAAATACGTGACGCGGCGCGACGCGGCCAACAAGGCCCAAGCCTTTCAGTTGATCTGGCCCTATTCGGACTTCCTGCTGCATGACATGGGCGAAGGACTTGCCGACGGCCAGCAGGTTGGAGATGCCACAGATCGGGAGTGGCGCACTCCTCCGTTATGGGGCATCGGGTTGACCGACGACGTCAACGGGCACACCTTCTTCCTTCACGATGGTCGCGCGCGCAACCTCACCGAGGCCATTCTCTGGCACGGCGGTGAAGCGGAACGGGCACGCAACGCATTCGCTTCGGCCGCGCCGGAAGCGCGCCGACACCTGATCAGATTTCTGGAGTCGTTGTGATCAAATCTCTCATCCGTTCGATGACCGCCCTCCTGGTCGCAATCCTTCCCGCGACCGCGCAGGAGACCTCAACTCCGACACTTCAGGCGAATGCGATACCCGCCGTGTTGGAAAAAGCTGTCGACCGTTTCATCCGTCCGGGTTATCGGGATTTCCGGGACAGGGCAGGAGACTTCGAAGACGCGATGCAGGCGCTCTGCGCCACGCCTTCGCAGGAGCAGCTAACCGCCGCCCGAGACACTTTCGTCAAGACCGTCGAGGCATGGTCGAAAATCGAGATCGTCCGTGTCGGGCCGGCGATCGAGGCCAACCGTTTCGAACGCATTCTGTTCTACCCCGATCGCAAGAGCACCGGACTGAAACAAGTGCAGGCACTGCTTGCCAAGCCGGACGAGAGCGCCACGAGGGCTGAGACGCTCAGGGAAAAGAGCGTCGCCATGCAAGGTCTCGGGGCCGCGGAATTCGTGCTCTACGGCACCGATTTCGAACTCCTGCTGCGAGAGCCGAACGGCTTCCGTTGCCGCTATGGTGCGGCGATCGCCGGAAACCTCGAGCATCTCGGAAGCGAACTTGCCGCAGAATGGGACGAGCCGAGTGGCGTTCAGGACGCCTGGAAGCATCCCGGCGCCGACAACGCCTACTTCCGGGATAATCGCGAGGCTATGACCGCCCTGCTCGGTATTCTCGTCCATGGCGCCGAGGCGGTCCGCGACCAACGCATCGAGACATTCTACAAGGGGGAGGATGCCAAGACATTGCCACGGCAGGCGATCTTCTGGCGCTCCGGCCTCACCTTCGCGTCCATCCGCGGCAATTTCGAAGGCATGCGCGCGCTGATAGACCAGTCAGACATGCAGGAACTCCTCGACCCGGACTCTCGCTCGATCGTTACTTCCATTGATTTCGTGCTTAAATCACTGATCCGGACTGCCGGCGCCGTCAGCCCCGATGTCGAGACGGCGGTCACGTCGCCGGAAGGACGCTCCCGGCTCGACTTCCTTCTGTTGAACAGCAAGGACTTGATTCTGCGCCTCAACGACGATTTCGGCGGCGCACTCGGCCTAGGCGCCGGCTTCTCCTTCTCGGACGGAGATTGATCGTGCGGAAAAGTGCGCTCATCGACCGTCGCAGTTTCATCAAAGCCGCAGGCGCCGCCTTTCTGGCAGGCCTCTCCTCCGAAGCCGCCTTCGCACTCGACCGCGCCGACGCGGTCTTCGCCTCCGGTTTTCGCACACCCAGTGGCGGCTACGGTCTGGCGCTCCTCAGTGAAGAAGGCGAGATCATTGCGCAAGTGGATCTTCCCGGGCGGATGCATGGCCTGACCTCCTGCACGGCGACTGGCAAAGTGGTCGCCTTCGCGCGCAGACCCGGTACCTTTGCCATTGCCGTCGATCCCGGCGCCGGCTCGGAACCGACGGTCTTCGCCTGTGGGGAGAACCGGCACTTTTTCGGCCATGGCGGTTTCTCGCCGAACGGGCGCGTCCTCTATGCCTGCGAGAACGACTTCGAGAACAATGTCGGCGTCATCGGCATCTACGACGCAGCGAACGGCTTTTCCCGTCTGGGCGAAGTCCCGGCGCATGGCGTCGGAACACACGACATGACAGTCAGCGACGACGGAAGACTGCTCATCATCGCCAATGGCGGG
>DATGWU010000602.1:0-4831 GCA_035299345.1 Rhizobium sp. | reverse complement strand
GCAGGTTCGTTCTCGCCGATCCTTCGGCGATCGGCGAGACGGTCCATTTCGATCTTCTCGCCGCCGGCCGCATCGACGGCTACTACAAGGGGCGCGTGACGATGGAGAGCGCCAAGCTTGACCGGAACGTATCACCCGAGCAGTTGGTGCTTGCGGACAAGCTGAAGGAAGCAGGCATTCTGACGACGAGATTCAACTGGTCCTTCTTCACGGCACCGGACGCCTCGGATACGCGCCCGGAGGCCGCCGGTCTCGGTGTCGCCATCATCGGCTCCGCCTACATGATGCTCATCGTCTTCGTGCTTTCGCTGCCGCTCGGTGTCGCGGCCTCGATCTACCTCGAGGAATTCGCGCCGCAGAACAGGTTCACCGACCTCATCGAGGTGAATATCGCCAATCTCGCCGCGGTACCTTCCATCGTGTTCGGTATTCTTGGCCTCGCTGTCCTCATCAACTTCGTCGGATTGCCTCAGTCCGCGCCGATCGTCGGTGGTCTCGTACTGACGCTGATGACGTTGCCGACCATCATCATTGCCACGCGTGCAGCGCTGAAGGCAGTGCCGCCGTCGATCCGTGACGCGGCTCTCGGCGTCGGGGCCTCGAAGATGCAGGCAACCTTCCACCACGTGCTGCCGTTGGCGATGCCGGGCATCCTGACGGGTACGATCATCGGCCTGGCCCGTGCCCTCGGAGAGACGGCCCCCTTGCTTCTCATCGGCATGGTGGCGTTCGTGCGCGAATATCCGTCCGGGCCACCCGAAGGCTTCTTCGATCCGGCCTCCGCACTTCCCGTCCAGATCTACAACTGGACCCAGCGCGGCGATCCGGCCTTCGTGGAGCGCGCCTCCGGTGCGATCATCGTGCTTCTCGTATTCCTGATGATGATGAACCTGATCGCGATCATTCTTCGCCGTCGCTTCGAGCGCCGTTGGTAAGAGGGCTGACAATGAGTAACATGCCGACCACAATGACGACCACGACGAAGGCTGCAACAATGAACGAATCGAAGATCTCCGCCCGAAAGGTTCAGGTGTTCTACGGCGACAAGCACGCCATCAAGGATGTGGAGATCGAAATTCCGCCTCGTTCGGTCACCGCCTTCATCGGACCTTCCGGCTGCGGCAAGTCGACCTTCCTGCGTTGCCTCAACCGCATGAACGACACGATAGCCAATTGCCGGGTCGAGGGACATATCTCCATCGACGGCGAGAACATCTACGATCCCAAGGTGGACCCGGTTCAGCTGCGCGCGAAGGTCGGCATGGTGTTCCAGAAGCCGAACCCGTTCCCGAAATCGATCTACGAGAACGTCGCTTACGGCCCGCGCATTCACGGGCTTGCCCGCAAGAAATCGGACATGGACGACATCGTCGCGTCGGCACTGCAGAAGGCCGGTCTCTGGAACGAAGTGAAGGATCGCCTCGATGCGCCGGGCACCGGGCTCTCGGGAGGTCAGCAGCAACGTCTCTGCATCGCCCGCGCCGTTGCCGTCAGCCCTGAGGTCATCCTTATGGATGAACCCTGCTCGGCACTCGATCCGATCGCGACGGCAAAGGTGGAGGAGCTGATCCACGAGCTTCGCGCGAACTACACGATCGTGATCGTTACCCACTCGATGCAGCAGGCGGCGCGTGTGTCGCAGCGCACGGCGATGTTCCACCTCGGAGAGCTCGTCGAGGAAAACGACACCGACAAGATGTTCACCAATCCCGACGATCAGCGCACGCAGGACTACATCATGGGTCGCTTCGGCTGACACCCTGTCCAACCGCTGAGACGCACTCATTCGAGGATCACGACATGTCATCGACCCACATCTACTCCGCCTTCGACGAAGAACTGAAATACCTGATGCGCCGCATCTCCGAGATGGGCGGACTTGCCGAGCAGATGGTGAGCGACAGCGTCCGGGCGCTGGTTCAGGGCGACGCTGCACTGGCACACAAAGTCATCTCCGAAGACGTCATCATGGATGCAGCGGAGCGCGAAATCGGCGACAAGGCCGTCATTACCATCGCCCGTCGTCAACCCGTCGCCAGCGACCTTCGCGAGATTATCGGGGCGCTCAAGATCGCCAGTGATCTGGAGCGGGTCGGCGATCTCGGCAAGAACAACGCCAAGCGCGCCATGGCGGTCCAGAGCGCCGGCATTCCGCGGAAGCTGGCTCGCGGGATCGAGCACCTCTCCGAACTTGCGCTCGTGCAGCTGAAGGAAGTCCTGGACGTCTACTCGACGCGTTCGGCGGAAAAGGCGAAGTCTGTCCGCGACCGCGATGACGAGATCGATGCCGTCTACACCTCCCTGTTCCGGGAGTTGTTGACCTACATGATGGAAGACCCCCGCAACATCACCAGCTGCACGCACCTTCTTTTCTGCGCCAAGAACCTGGAGCGGATCGGCGATCACGCCACCAACATCGCTGAAACCATCTACTACATGACCACCGGGGCTCAGCCCGAAGGCGAGCGCCCGAAGGAAGACCTGACGACGGACGTCGGCGCAATCACCGAATGATGCCGTTGCGGAGGACAAACAAGCGATGCAGCCGAGGATAGTGGTAGTCGAAGACGAGGAGGCGCTGAGCGTACTCCTTCGTTACAATCTGGAAGCCGAAGGCTACGAGGTGGAGACGATTCCGCGCGGCGACGAGGCGGAACTGCGCCTTCAGGAAAGGGTGCCAGACCTCCTGCTGCTCGATTGGATGCTGCCGGGCGTTTCCGGGATCGAGCTTTGCCGCAGGCTGCGCATGCGACCGGAGACTGAACGCCTGCCGGTCATCATGCTGACGGCGCGAGGCGAGGAAAGCGAACGGGTGCGCGGTCTCGCGACCGGCGCCGACGACTACGTCGTGAAGCCGTTTTCCACGCCGGAACTGATGGCGCGCGTGAAGGCCATGCTGCGGCGGGCGCGCCCGGAAGTCCTGTCGAGCGTTCTTCGTTGCGGCGACATCGAGCTCGACCGTGAAACCCATCGGGTCCATCGCAAGAGCCGCGAAGTTCGCCTCGGCCCGACCGAGTTCCGGCTTCTGGAATTCCTGATGACGTCGCCCGGCCGTGTCTTCTCCCGATCGCAGCTTCTGGACGGCGTGTGGGGGCACGACATCTATGTCGACGAGCGTACTGTCGATGTCCATGTCGGCCGTTTGCGCAAGGCGCTCAACTTTTCCAACATGCAGGATGTCATTCGCACCGTGCGCGGCGCGGGCTACTCGATGGAAGCCTGATCTCCTGGCATCTCGAATACAAAAACGGGCCCTGCAGGGCCCGTTTTCTTGTCTCTTGTGTCGGCCGAAGCTTACCGTTCCGCCTTGCGACGCTCGGAAACCGGCTGGTAGGCGAGCTTCGCGTGGTAGCTGCAGTAGGGCGACGAATCGAGAGACTCGCAGCCGCAGAAATGGAACTCGTCGCTCATCGGATCGCCGATCGGCCACTTGCAGGTCCGCTCCGTGAGTTCCGTCAGGCCGAGGCGGCGGGAAATCGGAATCACGACATTCGAGGAGGTTACGGCGCGGACAGTTTCGACGACGTCAGCCTGGCCCTCTTCCTTGAGCATGGCACTGCCTGCCGGCCGGGCGTTGGCGCGCGTGGGAATGCGCGCAGCAAAGCCAGACGGACGAGGGGCCGGCGCCGGACGTTTCGGTGTGCGAGCCGGTGCCGTGCCGCCGCCCGACTTTGCTCGTCCCGGCAGGTTCAGACGATGGACCTTGCCGATCACCGCATTCCTGCTGACACCGCCGAGCTGCGCGGCGATCTGGCTTGCGCTCAAGCCTTCGGCCCAAAGCCTCTTCAGTCTTTCGACGCGCTCATCTGTCCAATTCATGCCATTATCTCCGCCGTCGCGATTTTGATGGCAGAATCCGTCACCGTTGCTTCGAATGAATCCGAAACAAGACTTCCTCGATACTTTCGGTGACTATTTCTGCCGCATGCAATCTTTTAATGTAAATTTAACCTAGTGTGGCGCTGACTCCGTGACAAGAGTCGGAAGAATCAACGGGAATCGATTTTCAAGTTTTCCCCAACTTGCTGGTCCGCGAGGGCGGTGAGAAATCAAACCTGTGAACGCCGTCCCGACATCACAAAAATCCTTTGCCTGTCGCAGTTTTGTTGACAGCGCAACGGGAAATGCCGATAGTGCCAGCCGCCGCCGAAAGGCGGCATTTTTGATTTTTCCGGGGATTTTTTTCCGGGGAATCGGAAGATCGTTCTTGACATCTATCGGTTGCGAAGGAGCTGTTCCGCCATGGCTGAAGCCACGCCGCTTTACGAAACCTACCTGCGCGCGCCTCTGCGTTTCGAGCGCGGCGAAGGGGTTTGGCTGATTGCGGAGAATGGTGAGCGATATCTCGATTTCGCGGCCGGCGTCGCGGTGAATGCGCTCGGGCATGCGCATCCGCATCTCGTCGAGGCGCTGAAGGCGCAGGCTGAAAAGGTCTGGCACCTGTCAAACCTCTATGAGGTGCCGGGTCAGGAAACGCTGGGTGAACGACTGACGAAGGCGACCTTCGCCGACAAGGTGTTCTTCACTAATTCGGGCGCCGAGGCGCTGGAATGCGCGATCAAGACCGCGCGCCGCTATCATTTCTCGAAGGGACACCCGGAGAGGTTCCACATCATTACCTTCGAGGGTGCCTTCCATGGCCGCACGCTGGCGACGATCGCTGCGGGAGGGCAGGCGAAGTATCTCGAAGGTTTCGGCCCTAAGGCGCCGGGCTTCGACCAGGTGCCGTTCGGCGACATCGAGGCAGTGAAGGCTGCGATCACCGACAACACGGCTGCGATCCTCATCGAGCCGGTGCAGGGTGAAGGCGGCATTCGTACCGCGTCCAACG
>DATGWU010000601.1:0-2483 GCA_035299345.1 Rhizobium sp. | reverse complement strand
GCTCGCCAACGAGACCGCCGAGCCGACGCTGATCCACTGGCACGGGCTCACCCCGCCTTGGGCTATGGACGGTGTGCCGGACAATCCGGCCGCCCTGCTGGCGCCTCAGGAAACCCGCCGCTACACCTTCCCCGCCGGCAGCGGCGGGACGCACTGGATGCACGCTCATACCCTGCAGGAGCAGAACCTGCTCGCGGCGCCACTGATCGTCCGCCGACCGGAAGAGGCCGGAAGCGACGAGCAGGAGGTGGTGATCCTGCTCCACGACTTCTCGTTCAAGTCTCCCGAGGAGCTTCTCGCAGAATTGAAGGGTGGTGACGGCCACGGCGCCGCCCAGATGGGTGGAATGTCGATGGGCGGAATGTCCGGCATGGGCCATATGGGCCACGACATGGGTGGTTCCATGGGCGGCGGCTCCATGGGTGGCCAGCAGGGCATGGCGATGCCCGGTATGGGCGGGATGGCCGGCATGGACCTCAACGACATCGAATACGACGCCTATCTCGCCAATGACCGCACACTCGACGACCCGCAAGTGGTGCAAGTCGAGAAAGGCGGACGGGTGCGGCTGAGGATCATCAACGGCGCCACCGCAACCGCCTTCACCATCGACACCGGCGAGGTGCTCGGCCGCCTCGTCGCGGTCGACGGCCAGCCAGTGCAGCCGATCGCCGGCACGCGCTTCCCGGCCTCCATGGGCCAGCGGCTCGACATCATGGTCGAGCTTCCCAAGGAGGGCGGCGCCTTCCCGGTGCTCGCCCTGCGCGAGGGCTCGCCGAAACGGACCGGCATCGTGCTCGCGAGTGCCGGGGCCTCGATCGGCAAGCTCGCCGGTGACGGCGAGGAAACCGGTCCCGTACTCGATCTGGCACTCGAACAGCGGCTGAGGGCCGTAACGCCGCTCGACAGGCGCCCGCCCGCCCGCAGCTACCGCATGGTGCTCGGCGGCGACATGGCAAGCTACACCTGGTCGATCACAGGCGCCGAGGCGCTTGCCGTCGGCACCGGCGAGCGCATCCGCTTCGTCGTCCAGAACATGTCGATGATGGCGCATCCGATGCACCTGCACGGACACCATTTCCAGGTGACGGCCGTCAATGGCGCCGAAATCGCCGGTGCGGTCCGCGACACGGTGCTGCTGCCGCCGATGGCCGAGGTCGCACTGGAGTTCGACGCCAACAACGCCGGACGCTGGCCCTTCCACTGCCACCACCTCTACCACATGGCTTCGGGCATGATGGCCTTCGTCGCCTACGACAATGCCTGATAGAATGAACGGGCGAGGTCTAACCTCGCCCGTGTCCCTACCTTTCACGCGAGGAGGCAATTGTGGCTGAAGAACACCATCACCGCCATCACGATCATGACCACAAGCCGACCGGGCACTCAGCTCATCACGCTCATGAGACGAGCGGATCGGCACCGGTTGCCTCCGGCAACCGCGGAACCGTCTACACTTGCCCCATGCATCCGCAGATCCGCCAGCTCGGTCCCGGCAACTGCCCGATCTGCGGCATGGCGCTGGAACCGGAAACGGCGACGCTCGATTCGGGCCCGAGCCCGGAACTCCTCGACATGCAGCGACGCTTCTGGATCGGACTTGCCCTGACGCTGCCGGTCGTCCTTCTGGAGATGGGCCAGCACCTCTTCGACCTGCACATGCTCATCTCACCGACGACAGGCTCCTGGATCCAGCTGGTGCTGGCGACGCCGGTCGTTCTCTGGGCCGGCTATCCCTTCTTCGAGCGCGGCTGGGCGTCGCTCGTCTCGCGCCACCTCAACATGTTCACGCTGATCGCCATGGGCACAGGCGCGGCGTGGATCTACAGCGTCATTGCGACCGTCGCTCCGTCGCTCTTCCCCACCACCTTCCGCTCCGGCGACGGCGCGGTCGACGTCTATTTCGAGGCGGCCGCGGTGATCACGGTACTCGTCCTGCTCGGCCAGGTACTCGAACTCCGGGCACGCGAGCAGACGGGCGGCGCGATCCGCGCGCTTCTCGATCTTGCGCCGAAGACCGCCCGGCGGGTGCGCAGCGACGGGACCGACGAGGACGTACCGCTCGACATCGTTGCGGTCGGCGACAGGCTGCGCGTGCGCCCCGGCGAAAAGGTTCCGGTCGACGGCGAACTTCTCGAAGGCCGCAGTTCCGTCGACGAATCGATGATCACCGGCGAGTCGATGCCGGTCACCAAGGAGGTTGGCGCCAGGCTGATCGGTGGCACGATCAACCGCACCGGCAGCTTCGTCATGGAAGCCCGTCGCGTTGGACGCGATACGGTGCTCTCGCAGATCGTCCATATGGTGGCCGAAGCGCAACGTTCGCGGGCGCCGATCCAGCGGCTCGCCGACGACGTGTCGGGCTGGTTCGTTCCGATCGTCATTCTCGTGGCACTTGTCGCCTTCGGCACCTGGATGGCGGTCGGGCCCGAGCCGCGCTTCGCCCACGGCCTCGTGGCGGCGGTCGCCGTTCTCATCATCGC
>DATGWU010000600.1:0-3355 GCA_035299345.1 Rhizobium sp. | reverse complement strand
GGTGGGCTTTCCGTGCTGGGAACGACCGGCATCGTGCATCCGTTCTCCTGCGCGGCCTGGATCCACTCGATCCATCGCGGCATCGACGTCGCCCGCGCCGAAGGAATCACCCACGTCCTCGGCGCCACCGGCTCGACATCGGAAAAGACCGCACAGGAACTGTACGACCTGCCTGAAGGAGCTCTGCTCGACATGGGCGATTTCGCCGGCGGACTCCTCAAATATCTGCGTGTCCACCCGGTGCCGCGGCTGACGATCGCCGGCGGATTCGCCAAAATGGCAAAGCTCGCACAGGGCGCGCTCGACCTCCATTCGTCCCGCAGCCAGATCGACAATAGCTATTTTCTCTCACTGCCTTGCACGGAAAATCTGAATCAATCTGTCAAGAAGAGAATAGAAGACTCCAACACTGCTCTCGAGGTCCGCGAAATCCTCCGGAACGAGGGGATCGACATCGCAACCGTCGTCGCCGCCGACGCCCGAAAAGCAGCTCTCGACGTGCTGCGCGGCGCGCCGGTCGAGGTCGACGTCATTGTCACCGACAGGGAAGGCAATATCCTTGGCCGCGCCGGCTGACAAACGGGAGACGATCCTGATCCTCGGCGGGACCGCGGAGGCAGCGGCGATCGCACGCCGGCTGGTCGAGGCTGGCGCCGATGTCGTCACCTCGCTTGCCGGACGCACGAGCAATCCAGCGTTGCTCCCCGGTCGCATCCGGATCGGCGGTTTCGGCGGAGCGGAAGGTCTCGCCCGCTACATCGCCGAGAACGGCATTGCAAAGGTGATCGACGCCACACACCCTTTCGCGAACCGGATATCGCAGAATGCCCAGCTGGCCTGCGCGGTGGCCGGGATACCGCTGGAACGGCCGGAGCGCCCCGCCTGGGAGAGGCAGCCAGGCGACGACTGGATCGAAGTGGAGAGCCTCGACGAGGCCGCAGCCGCCCTGCCCGCCGGTGCCCGCGTCTTTCTGGCGCTCGGCCGGCAGCATCTTGCCGCTTTTGAATCGCGGCCGGATTGCCATTTCGTCGTTCGCATGGTCGATTCGCCGGAGAAACCGCTCGACTTTGCCGATTACGACCTGATTTTGGGAAAGCCCTCGACCGATCCGCACGAGGAGGCGGACCTCTTCCGTGCGCACCGGATCACCCACCTCGTCTGCCGCAATTCGGGCGGCGACGCGGGCTACGGCAAGATCGCCGCGGCAAGGAAGATGGGATTGCCGGTGATAATGATCCGTCGGGCGACCTGACGGTCGCCCGGCGATGGTTCCGGCTCAGGCGATCGTCTCGGCGAGACAGCCGAGGATCGCGGTCCATCCCTGGATGTGACCGAGGCGCGCCTCCTCACTGCGAAACTTCACCTGTTTCAGGGTGATGTCCGTCATCCCGGGTTCCGGTTCTGAGAAGTCGATCGTGACGACGCTGTCGTCCTGCGAGAACGGCGATTCCCAGGTGAAGGAAAGGCGCGAGTAAGGATCGATCTCGAGATAGGTGCCGGCGTGCGGGATTTCCTTTTCCGGCGTCTTCATGACGATCGAGAAACGGCCGCCCTTGACCGGATCGTTCGTCACCTTCGCCGCCTCGCTCGTCGTGCCCGGCGGGCGCATGACTTTCGAAAGCGTGGCCGGCGACAGCCAGGCATTGAAGACCTTTTCGCGTGAGGCGGGGATCGTGCGGCTTACCGTCAGTTCAAGTTCGCTCATGGTCGTTTTCCTCTGAAACGAGTGCATTTTCCAGCGCCGTCAGGCGCAACTCCCAGATGGACTTCAGTTGCGCGAACCAGCTCTCGGTGAGCTTCAACGGTTCGAGCTCGGCCGCGATGAAATGCTCGCGGCCCATCGTCCGGCGGGTGACCAGTCCCGCCTCCTCCAGCACCTTGATATGCTTCGAGACGGAATTCAGCGACATGTCGAAATGGGCGGCGAGCGCGGTCACTCTCAACGCCCCTTCCTGAACGAGCAGCGTCAAGATTTGTCGCCGTGTGGTGTCACCGGCGGCTTTCAGAATTCGCGACAGAGCGTCTTCGTCCATTTGTTCACCCTAAAGGTTGAATATAGGAACTCCACCCAATAGTCAACCATATGGGTGAATATTTCGAAAGCGAAAATTCCGCCCTTCCCCGAAAACCTCTCGGCGTCCGGGCAAAGTGTTCAGAAATGCGTTGAGAAGCAAGGGGCGCGCAGGGCACGCGACGCCCCGCGGGTGCGGGAGAGATGGGAGCGACCGCCCTCCTCTCAATCTTCCCTAACCGACACGATGGTGTCATGGATGAGCTGCAGCACGGCCGGCGCGTCGATGCCGGTGCAAATGCGCTGCGAGGGAAGCCCGTCCCAGTCGCTCGGACCGAAGGTGCGGCCGTCCGGCTTCTGGACCGTCATGCCGTCGGCGATGCCGCCGCAGACGACGCGGACCGTGCCGGCGCGGGTCTCGAAGAGTTCCGGCGCGACGACGTAGGCGCAGGCGCAGCTGTCATGCACCACCATGCCGTCCGGCACACGCCCCTCGTAGAACTTGATGTAGAACTGCGAGAGGTCGAAGAGGAGTTTTGCGCGCGTGCCGGCGGCGTCGCGGATGTCGGCGAGCGCCTTCCGGGTCATCACGGTCTGGAGGGTGACGTCGAGCCCGACGATCACCACCGGCCATTCGGCCGTGAAGACGATGTCGGCCGCTTCCGGATCGCCGTGGATATTGGCCTCGGCCGCCGGCGTTACATTTCCGTTGACCTCGAAGGCACCGCCCATGACGACGATTTCCTTTACGAGATCTACGATCTCCGGATCTTCCTTGAGCGCATTGGCAAGATTGGTCATGCGCCCGACGGCGACGATCGTTACCTCGCCGGGGTTCTCGCGGATCGTCTCGACGATGAACCGGTGGGCCGGCCGTGGATCGAGGGGCACGTCCACGACGTCCGGCACGCCGATATTGCCGAGACCGTCATCGCCGTGGATGAAGGTTGGCGGCTCGTGGCTGATGCGGTGCGGGATGAAGGTCTCGCCGGCGCCTCTCGCGACCGGCGCATCGATCTTCCACTCACGCTTCAGGAAGAGCGCGTTGCGCGTGGTCGTCTCGATCCGGGCATTGCCGAAGACCGTCGTGACCCCGAGCAGATCGACATCCGGATGATGATGGAGAAAAAGCAGCGCCATGGCGTCGTCGACGCCCGGATCCGTATCGAAGATGACCTTTTGCATGAAACCGCCGGGAGTGTGTCGCTTTCGAATGATGAGGCAGCCGTCTTATCGCATTTCGGACGCGAAGGCCAAGCGCTCAGGCGCCGGCTCCGGCGAATTCCGCGATCAGCCCGGCAAAGGTCTCCATCGGCGGGAATTTCTCGAAGCTGTGCTTTGCCG
>DATGWU010000599.1:0-5845 GCA_035299345.1 Rhizobium sp. | reverse complement strand
CGGCAAAGCCGTCCTCGTCCGACCACTGTTCGACGCCGATCACCTTGAAGCGGGGTTCGAGCGTCTGCGCGTCGATGCGCACGCGCTCGATGGCGCCGGGGGCTGCGCGCTGGCCACAGGAAATCTCCGCGCCCTCGAAGGCCGGGCCGGTCGGGGACGAGGCGGCGACAGTGCGCTTTCGGTTACCGAGCACGATCTCGGCATTGGTGCCGACATCGACCAGCAGCATCATGCGGTCCTGCCGGTGCGGACCTTCCGAAAGCGTGGCGCCGGCGGCATCCGCGCCGACATGGCCGGCGATGCAGGGCAGCAGATAGGTGCGGGCGCCGGGGTTCAGCGCAAGCCCGATGTCCTTCGCCTGGCACGCAACGGCACCCGACACGGCGAGCGCAAACGGCGCCTGGCCGAGTTCGGTCGGGTCGATGCCGAGGAAGAGGTGGTGCATGATCGGATTGGCGACGAAGACCGAATCGAGGATGTCCGAGCGCGAGACGCCGCCTTCGGCGCAGACCTTGTCGACGAGGTCCGATACCGCTTCGCGCACGGCTTTCGTCATCGCTTCGCGACCGTCCGGGTTCATCATCACGTAGGAGACGCGGCTCATCAGGTCTTCGCCGAAGCGGATCTGCGGGTTGGAGGCGCCGGAGGAGGCGACGACCCGGCCCGACAGCAGCGAGACGAGGTGCATGGCGATGGTGGTTGAGCCGATGTCGCAGGCAAGGCCGTAGGCCTCGTTGTGCAGGCCGGGCCAGAGGGCGACGATCGTCGGGCGCGAGGTCGCGCTGTCGCGGTGGATGGCGGCGGTGACGGTCCAGTTGCCCTTGCGGAGGACCTTCTGGACTTCGGAAAGAAGATGAGGTTCAACCTGCAGGTCGCTGTAACCCCAATCATTTTCCAGAATCGTTCTCATGCGGTCGAGATCGCCGAGCGGCTTGTGCATGTCGGGTTCGTCGACCTCGACATAGCAGAGGTGGACGGCCGGATTGCGTTCGATGACGCGGTCGCTCGCCGCCTTGCGCACCACCTGGGCGTTGACGACGGCATCCTGCGGCACGTCGATGACGAGGTCGCCCTCGATCGTCGCCGAGCAGGAGAGGCGGCGGCCTTCGGGGAGCGTGCGCACCTCGGCGTAGCGCTTCTCCTTCGGGCCGACGGGCGAGATGTGATCGTTCGACGAGACGATGCCGTGCTTGGCGAAATTGCCCTCCTGCACCTCGACCTGGCAGCGGCCGCAGGTGGCGCGCCCGCCGCAGACGCTCTCGACGTAGACGCCGAGCGAGCGGGCGGCCTCCAGCACCGGCGTGCCGACGGGGAAGCGACCGCGCTTGCCGGACGGCATGAAGAGGATGAGAGGATCCCTGGACTGGCCTTCGCTCATGTCGAACTCGTCTTTCCCGTGCGAACGTCATTGCCGGCATGCGCCGGCCATTTCGATAGACTGCACGGGTCCGGCGGCTGACGTCCGTCAATTTCCGACATGCACATGCGTCCGCCGGACTTTTGCCCGCCCGCGCGCGGAGAAGCAAGGGCGGCCGTCGGGATGCGAGCCTCAGGGCTCGTCGGAGGTGATCCAGGCGCCGATGTTGATCGTGCTCGTCAGGATGTCGAGGTAGAGGCCGGTGATGCCGAGGATGACGATCATTGTGGCGAGGATCGCGACGATGAAGACCAGCACTTCGCGCAGATCGCTTTCCGGCGAGCCGAACCACGAGCTCACATAATCGTAGGTCATCCAGTAGATGTGCTTCATCAAGTGCAGCACGAGGAGCGCCATGCCAAGGGCGAGCGGATAGTAGAGGAACGCGCGGGCGGTGGCGTCGCTGGCGTGGCGCAGGATGATCGCCGAAAGCGCGGAGATGAAGATCACCCGCGAGATCAGCGCCACATAGTCGGCGAGGTGCTTGGCGTCCTGGTAGTCGCCGTGGGCGAGGACGCGGGATCTGCGCGAGAAGCGGGCGATGGTGTCGAGCATGAAAAGGCCTGATGGAAAAACGGTTCGCCGCATGTTGCTGCGGCGAACCGTTCCGTCAAGGGGCTTGCCCCGGTGATCTCCCTCTTCCTCCCCGTCGGGGAGAAGCGCCGCAGCCAGCGCCGTGCCGCAGAAGGTCATTGCTGCCGAGAGGGCAGGTTACTCGCTCGCAGCACCTGCGCCGACGCGGGCGGCACGGCCGCCGCGGCGTCCCCCGCCGGCGCTTGCAGCAGCCGGGGCCGGGGCGGCGGCGGCGCCACCTTCGGCGGGCTTGTAGTCGCGGTAGGTCTTGATCCAGTTGTAGCAGTTCTCGTCGGTGCCGTTCAGCACGTTGGCGGCGCGCACGGCCTCCATTTCCTGCGGGCGGCAGGGGTTCATGATCGCCGACGTCATGCCGGCGCCGATGACCATCGGGATGAAGCCGGCATTGATGCCGTGGCGGTGCGGCAGGCCGAAGGAGATGTTGGAAAGGCCGCAGGTGGTGTTGACCTTGAGTTCCTCGCGCAGGCGCCGGAGGAGGGCGAAGACCTGCAGGCCGGCCGAGCCGACGGCGCCGATCGGCATCACGAGCGGATCGACGACGATGTCGCAGGGCTTGATGCCGTAATCGGCGGCGCGCTCGACGATCTTCTTGGCGACGGCGAAGCGGACGTCGGGGTCCTGCGAAATGCCGGTCTCGTCGTTGGAGATCGCAACGACCGGCACGTTGTACTTGGCGCAGAGCGGCAGGATGGCCTCGAGCTTCTCTTCCTCGCCGGTGACGGAATTGACCAGCGGACGGCCCTTGGCGACCTTCAGCGCCGCCTCGATCGCGGCCGAAACGGAGCTGTCGATGGAGAGCGGCACGTCGACGAGGCCCTGGACGATTTCCATGGTCTTGACCAGCAGGGCCGGTTCGGTCTCGTTCGGGTTGACCGAGGTGACGCCGGCATTGACGTCGAGCATGGTGGCGCCGGCGGCGACCTGTTCCAGCGCGTCCTTGATGACGGTGTCGAAGTTGCCTTCCATCATCTCGGCGGCGAGCTTCTTGCGGCCGGTGGGGTTGATGCGTTCGCCGATGACGCAGAACGGCTGGTCGAAGCCGATGACGATTTCGCGGGTGGCGGACGCGACGATGGTGCGGGTCATTTCATTCCTCCGGTCGGATGCGCGGCAGAGCAGTCTAGCGCGCGGGCAATGGGTTCAAAAGACGGTTACCGGCGCGAAGGTTGCGCCGGCCTTCAATCTGGTCAATGGGGATGCTGGGCGGCGATGCCGGCAAGCTGCTGCTGGTCCTCGACCTTTTCCTCGCGGATCGCCTCCAGCCGCTCGGCGACGAGCGCGTCGACCGGGTTCGGCTCGCGCTTCCAGGGCCTGCGGCCCTTCAGCACGCCCGATTCGTGGACGATCTCGGCGACATATTCCTCCTGGCGGTAGGCCATCACGTGGATGCCGGAGACGCCTGCAATCTCCTTCACCTCGTTGATGATGTCGATGCAGAGCTGCTTGCCTTCCTTCTTCTGGTCCTGGGCCCCTTCGAGACGGGCGATGACGTTGTCCGGGATGTGGACGCCCGGCACGTTGGAGCGGATCCACTTGGCGGTCTTGGCGGACGCCAGCGGGCCGACGCCGACGAGAATGAAGCATTTCTCGTCGAGACCGAGATCGCGGACCTTCTGCATGTAGTCCCTCAGCATCGGCACGTCGTAGCAATACTGGCTCTGCACGAACTGGGCGCCGGCGGCGATCTTCTTCGCCAGCCGATACGGGCGGAAGTCGTAAGGCGGCGCAAACGGATTGATCGCGGCGCCGAGGAAGACCTGCGGCGGGGTCGTGAGCTTGCGGCCGGAGAGGAATTTTGCCTCGTCGCGCATGGTGCGCACGGTTTCAAGGAGCGACATGGAATCGAGGTCGAAGACGGGCTTGGCGCCCGGCTGGTCGCCCGCCTGCACGCCGTCGCCGGTGAGGCACAGGATGTTCTGCACGCCCATGGCCGAGGCGCCGAGCACGTCGCCCTGGATGGCGATGCGGTTCTTGTCGCGGCAAGCGATCTGCATGATCGGCGCGTAGCCCATGCGGGTCAGGAGCGCGCAGATGCCGACGGAGGACATGTGGCAGTTGGCGCCGGACGCGTCGACGGCGTTGATGCCGTCCACCCAGCCGTCGAAAATCGCAGCACGCTCGTAGACGTCGTGCGGATTGGCGCTGTCGGGCGGATTGAGTTCGGCTGTCACGGCGAATTCGCCGCGCCGCAGGACGCGCTCGAGGCGGCCGCGGGAGGAATGGCCGGGCAGCGGGTCGAGCGGCAGGCCGGGATCGATGGGATTGATGTCGGGGCTCATGCGTTCTCCCCCTTCTTGGCGTTTTCGCGGGCGGCGGCGGCTTCGGCGGTCACCCGCAGCCAGGACGAGGTTTCGCGCAGCGACTGGTTCACCGGCTTCTGGACCTTGAGGATCGCATCGCCCTTGACCATGTTGCGGGAGCCGGCCCAGGCCTGCACCCAGACGCAGGGCATGTCGGGCTCGACCTCGCAGTGGCCGTTGGCACGGACGCCGCCGCAGGGGCCGTTTCGGAGCTGCTTCGGGCAGTTCATCGGGCAGGACATGCCGGTCGAGGACAGCACGCACTGGCCGCACATGCGACAGTCGAAGAGCAGGCCCTTGACGTTGCGCTCGACGAAGGTCACCGGCCGCTCAACGCGGCCATAGCCGATGCGGTTCCAGACCGGATGCAGCCACAGGAAGGCATCGGCGAAGCGGCCGTAGAACCATTCGAGGAAGCGCGAGTGGCGCACCGCCCAGAGACGGATGGTGTAGGAACGGCGGGCGCGGCGGTTCGGCGACACCGCCGCGGGCGTATAGGCTCCCGTCGCCGCCTTCTTGGCCGGCGCCGCATTGCCGGGGCCGGGTTTGCCGTCAACCATTGTCGCGTCCTCCCTTCTGGACGAGCGCGACGAGCCGCGCCTTGTCATATGCCTCTTCGATTTCGGCCGCGGCCTTGTCGGCTTCGGTTTCGAGATCGTCGGAGACCGGCACGGGGTCGCCCTTGCGCCATTCGGCCAGATAGTCGTCGGTTTCGGCGGCGCCGGTGCGCATCGCGCACATGTCGATCGCCTCGGTGAAACGCAACGACAGTTCGCGTTTTGCCGTCTTCCTGCCCTGCTTGACGATCACCTGGGCGGGAATGTCGCGCCAGTAGACGATGATGCGGTCTGCCATGCCTTTTCGGTCTCCTTTGCCACCACATTGCACAGGCCCCGTGCGGCGGACTGCGCTTGCGACGACGTCGCACAGAGCAAAAAGCGACGTCGCAGAAAATTAGAGCGTTTGTTCCGTCGATCGCCCCGGAACTACCAGATGCCGCGGGTGAGGCCGTAGCGCAGCCAGGTCCAGAGGGGTGGCGGAAAGCGCAAATGCGACGGCCCTTCGGCAGGCATCGGCCGCAGCCGACCGTGGACGGCATCCTCGACCGCCTGCCCGACGATTCCGAGGGAGGCGATGGTCAGCGTCAGCGGATAAGTGGCGATGAAATCGCCGGGCTCGGGGCGGGTGCGGACCTCGTAGAGCGTGCCGCCGGTGTCGGTGCCGGCATCGACCAGGTGCACGGTGGCACCGAAATTGCCGGCGTCTTTGAGTGCCAGCGACCAGTATCCGCCCATCTGGCCGCGATAGGCGGGATTGATGCCGGCATGGAGGTTGAGGACCGGGCAGGGAAGGTTTTCGATGGCCGTCCGGGTCATCAGCCTGGTGCTGACGAGCAGGATCACGGCGGGTCGAAGCTCCCGGACGAGCTCGGCGCATCGGGGATCGTTGATGGAGGGGACCCGGCTGACCGGGACATGCTCCGACATCACCGGATCGGCGTTGCGGTTGCGGCAGATCTCGGCGGTGCGGCGGG
>DATGWU010000598.1:0-2931 GCA_035299345.1 Rhizobium sp. | reverse complement strand
CGGCTTCCGACGGCCGAAGCGCCGGCGCTTGCCGAGGCTTTGCGGACGGAATTCGGCCTGCCGCCGCAGAATGTGCTCGACCAGGCGGCGATCAAGCAGCGCTCGCTGCAGGTGTTTGAACGCACCTTCGCGGTGACCGCGGCGCTCAACGTGCTGACGCTCGGGGTTGCGGGCGTGGCGATGTTTGCGAGCCTCACCACGCTTTCCGGCATCCGTCTCGCGCAGATAGCCCCGGTCTGGGCGATGGGCCTCACGCGAAAGCGTCTGGTGCTGCTCGAACTCCTGCGGACCATGCTGCTTTCGGCCTTCACGCTGGTTGCGGCCCTCCCCACAGGCATCGCGCTCGCCTGGGTGCTGCTCTCTGTGGTCAATGTCGCTGCCTTCGGCTGGCGACTGCCGATGCACCTCTTCCCGCTCGACTGGCTGCGCCTCGCCCTCTTCGCCGGACTTGCGGCACTCGTATCGGTTGCGCTACCCTTGCGGCGGCTCGCAAGGGTGACGCCCGCCGATCTTCTCAAGGTCTTCGCCAATGAACGTTAGGGCGTATCTCCTTCTTCTGCTTCTTTCGATTGTCGTCGCGATGCCCGCATCACCGCAGGCGCAGGGCTTTGCCGGCCTCGGCACGCAGGCCGAGGGTTTTGCCGTGCCGGAGCGGGGCGTGCCGCTGGCCTTCCCGCGCGATCACGGCGCTCATCCAGACTACCGCATTGAATGGTGGTACCTGACGGCGAACCTGAAATCGGCCGACGGGCGGAGCTTCGGACTGCAATGGACGCTGTTTCGTTCCGCGCTGGAACCCGGTGGCAAGGATGCCTCCCAGATCTGGATGGGACATGCGGCTGTGACATCGGCCGAGCGGCATCTCGTCGCCGAACGTCTCGCCCGCGGCGGCACCGGGCAGGCGGGTGTGACATTGGCGCCGTTTTCGGCGTGGATCGACGAGTGGAAGATGGAAAGCCGCGTGCGCGAGGAGGCACTTGCCGCCGGCGCCGATCCGTTGTTGAGCCTTGCGCTTAGCGCGTCCGGCAAGGATTTCCGTTACTCGATGGAACTGGAGGCGAAGGGGCCGCTCGTACTGCAGGGGGATCACGGCTATTCGGTCAAATCGGCCGAGGGGCAGGCGAGCTACTATTACTCTCAGCCCTTCTACACGATCAGCGGCACGCTGGTCCTGCCCGAAGGCGAGGTTGCCGTCACGGGCGAGGCTTGGCTCGACCGGGAATGGTCGTCGCAGCCGCTCTCCGCCGGCCAGACCGGCTGGGACTGGTTCTCCCTGCATCTCGAAAGTGGCGAGAAGCTGATGGCCTTTCGGCTGCGCGGCGATGCTCAGGGCTACATGTCCGGCACCTGGATTTCCGCCGACGGGCGGCCGACACCGCTCGGTCCCTCCGATCTCGTGGTCACGCCACTCGATACCGCGAGGGTGGCCGGTCACGTCCTGCCGGTTCGCTGGCGCGTGGAGGTTCCCGGCCACGGCGTCGACGTGACGACAGAAGCACTGAACAACGATGCCTGGATGGGCGTCTCGTTTCCCTATTGGGAAGGGCCGATCCGCTTCTCAGGTTCGCACGAGGGGGAGGGCTATCTGGAAATGACCGGATACAAATAGCCGTCTGGTTCAGGCGAGTTCGATCCCGTGCGAGGCGAGGTTGGCGGCCAGCTCCACGGCATTCCGGGCCTGCATCTTGGCGAGGATACGGGCGCGGTGGACCTCGACGGTGCGCATCGAAATGGAAAGCGCATCCGCGATCTGCTTGTTCAGCATGCCGGCCATCAAGAGTTTCAGCACGTCGAGTTCGCGTGTCGAAAGCTGCTGCAACTGCTGTTCGATCAATGCGCGCTGGCGGCTCTCCGCCATCTTGCCGAAGCGCTTTTCGAGGCAGGCGATGACGGTGTTGACGAGCTGGTTGTCGTTGAAGGGCTTCTCGATGAAATCGGCAGCGCCCGTCTTCAGCGCCTCGACGGCGACCGGCACGTCGCCGTGTCCGGTGAGGAATACCACGGGCGCCTCGGAACCGGCGGCCTTCAGCCGATTGAAGGTCTCAAGCCCGGACAGCCCGCCCATGCGCATGTCGAGGATAATGCAGGAAAAGGGCTCGAGCGGCAACGCGGCGATGAGCGCTTCGCCGCTCTCGAACGGAATGGCGCGCATGTGCCGGGACATCAGGAGGAAGGCGAGGGAATCCCGGATCGCCGGATCGTCGTCGACGAGATAGACGGCGGCGTCCTTCAGGAAGGGCTTGGCTGAGATCATTCGGCCGCCGCCTTTTCAGGTTGAGGCACCGGCAGAACGATCGAGAACACGGTGCCGCCGGTCGGGTTTGGCCGGTGTTCCAGGCGTCCGTGATGAAGCTCTATGATCGTCCGGCAGATGTTGAGCCCCATGCCCATGCCGTCCTGCTTGCTGGTGACGAAGGGCTCGAAAAGACGCCCGGCGACCGTCGGCGAGATGCCCGACCCGCTGTCCCGGACCTCGATCACCTGGTGATTGTCCTCCTGGTGCAGCTCGACCTCCAGCCGCACGCGCCGCGTCGGCGGCCCGGCCATCGCCTCGATGCCGTTGCGCATCAGGTTGATCATCACCTGTTCCATCAGGATGCGGTCCGCCCGCACCGGCGCCAGTCCCTTCGGTGCGACGACCTTGATCGTCGCGTGGCGGTTGCTGGCATCGGCTTCGAGGAAGGACGCCGTCTCGACGATGACGGAGGCGAGCTCGACATCCTGGAACTTCGGGTCGCGCTTGCGCACGAAATCCTGGATGCGGCGGATGATCTGGCCGGCGCGCTCGGTCTGCAGCGAGAGTTTCTCGAGCGCACCGACCACCTGCCGGTGATCGCAGTCGGGAGACTGCAGGAGGTTCAGCGAGCCCGCCGCATAGCTCGCGATCGCCGCCAGCGGCTGGTTGAGTTCATGGGCGAGCGAGGAAGCCAT
>DATGWU010000597.1:0-2871 GCA_035299345.1 Rhizobium sp. | reverse complement strand
GCGGCGCCATTGGCGGAATGCGCACTGCCGTGCGGGGACCTGCCAACACCACCTGCGGCGCCCCATCGGCACCGAAATTGCGCACGGTGAGCTCGCCTTCGAGGATGTAGAACATTTCGGACGAGGCATGCGTATGAGGCGGCGTGCCGGAGCCCGCCGGGACCTCGATGTCGAGCAGTTCGAGGTTCGATTCGGGCAGGCCGCCGAGGAAGCGGATGCGGTCGGCGACAACCCACAGGGTTTCGCCTCCATTGGCAGGGATGACGTCGAGATTCATGGTTTTTTCTCCGTTGTTTGCGAGGGGACGTCCGCCTCTTCATGGCCCGGGTCGACCGCGGACAGGATCAACTCGAGCGCCCAGGATGCGGCCTCTCCGGCCTGGGCGCCGGTAAGACCGCCGTAATCCTTCAAGACCTCCCAAGCGGGAGCCGAGAAGAGCAGGTGCGCCAGCGCCTCGACCTTGCGGGCTTTGGCTGGCGGAAGGTGACAGAGGACAGGCTCCAGCGCACCGGCGAACAGCGCGCGCCGTCCGGTGACGGTATCCATGCGCATCTCGCGCCCGGTGCGGGAATGGAGCGCGGCGCGCATTGCCGCCTCATGCGCGTCAAAGCGCGGAAAGGCCTCGCGCGGACCGTCGACCACGTCGCGCACGCTGTGCGGGGCCGGGGAAGCCCCGATCTTGGCATTGAGCCACGGCCAGAATGCGCAAATCAGGTCCTCCTTGGTGGCGAAGTGGCGGAAGACTGTACGCCTCTCCACGCCGGCTTTCTGCGCGATTGCCTCTATGCCGATCTCGTCGGGTGCGTTGGTCTCGCTCATCAGCGTGTAGAGCGCGGCAAGGATCGTCTCGCGCGTCTGGCGCGCTTTTTCTTCGCGCAACGGACTGTTGTAGGCTCGTGTGGTGCCGGACATTGCAGGTCCTCCGAATTTGATGTCACATCATGTGCCACCAAATTCAAGGCCTGTCAATTGATGACACTACAAGTGACATCAATTTCTTTGATGAAGGCATGATCGGGCAATCGCGCGTTGCGCGGAGCGTCGCCTTCCGGCCCCCGGTCGGAGTTCATCATGGCTGAACCCTATGTCCGTTCCCGCCTCACCTTCCTCCCCTCCTTCACCGGCAATACCGGTACCCGCCCGTCCGCTTCATCACGTCGAGATGCATGTGGTCGCGGTGCGTGCCGTCGCTGCCGGGGAGAGGACGGTGGTGAAGTAGAGGCAGGCGGCGGCGTTGAGCGCGCGCTGGAAGGCGGCGGCGGTGATCGTCGAGATCGACCATTTCGGCACGGGCACCGAGGCCGAGATCGAAGCGGACATCTCATGATGCGCCTTTGATCCTATTCCAATCCACGACATCACTTGAAAACCGGTGCTGCAGCGGATAAGTCAAAACTATACAGTTAAACTGTATTGTTTTGATGCGATAGCTGACGGGAAGGATCAATCATGTCTGCCGACAACAAGGAGGTGGTTCGCCGCTTCAACATCGAGGTCATTCAAAACGGGAACGAGGCCGAGTTCCATGCCCTGATGGCTCCGGATTTCGTCAACCATTCAGCGCCGCCGGGAATGCCGAATGGTCCTGAAAGCATGTGGAACACATTCCAGAACGTCCTTCGCCCCGCCCTTTCCGACCTGAAGGTAACAATCCACGATCAGATTGCCGACGGTGACAAGGTGACAACACGAAAGACGATCAGTGGCGTACACTCCGGTACATTGTTGGGAGTTCCCGCCACAGGCCGGGACGTCGCCATAAGCGTCATCGACATCGTCCGGGTGGAGGACGGCAGATATGCCGAGCACTGGGGACTGAACACCCTGTCGAATGTCCTTGCCGCGCTGACGAAGGCTTAGCGGTTCGGGCTACATCAGTCGCTCGATTATGAGGATTGCGGCTTGAAGCGTCTGTCTGTCCTGGTTGGATAGCCGCTCCTCGATCAAGGCCGCAATCTTCAAGGTCCGGGCTTTGCGGGAGCGCGACAATTCTTCCCGTCCCTTCTGGGTGATGGAAAGAAGTCGACTGCGCCCGTCGGCCGGATTGGGCAGTTTGCCGACCAGTCCGTCAAGCTCCAGCTGTGCGGTGACCAATCGCATGCTTTGGTGTCTTACATTGCGGAGGTTTGCCAGTTCGGCAACAGTCAGCGGACCGCTTCGATCAAGGAGCGACAGCGTCTCTGACTGAGACGTGGTCGGCGTATTCGCCTCGTTCTTGACGAGACGGACAAATCTCCCGAGCGCGGCACGAAGATCTTCCGCCAGCTCAAGCGCATCCATACGATTTTCAGAACTTGCTCGATCGCTGGCCATCTGCCCTTGCCTCCGTAGGGAACACAGTTCCCTCCGGCATACACTGTCTCTCGCTATGAGTCCGCCCCCATCCTCCGCCTTCACCGGCAATACCGATAGCCGCCCGTCCGCTTCATCACGTCGAGATGCATGTGGTCGCGGTGGGCGTCGTCGCTGCCGGGCGAGAGGACGGTGGTGAAGTAGAGGCAGGCGGCGGCGTTCAGCGTCCGCTGGAAGGCGGCGGCGAGGTCTGGTGCCTCGCTTGCGGCGATCTTCATCGGAACCGGGCCCTTCTCGAATTCGAGTGCGGAAATGTCGACGGCGTTGCCGCGGGCATGTTCGGAAATCTTGCCCGTGTCGGCGCCGTTGCGCTTGCGGCAGACATAGCCGGACGCCTGATGCACGGCCTTCAGCCTGCCCATGTCCGGCAAGCCGAGGCGTGCGGCGGGCTCTATGAGATCGCGGGTCATGCGGGCAAGCTGCAAGAGCGTCTCGCAGCGCGCCGTCACCTCAGGTTCGATCACGACCTCGGCCGAGAGCCGCGTCATCGCAACCGGCTTGTCGATGCCGCAGCCATTG
>DATGWU010000596.1:0-14855 GCA_035299345.1 Rhizobium sp. | reverse complement strand
AAGCGTTGGGCACGCTCCGCGCCAACGCAGCCGACCTGCATACCGAACGGCGTCAATCTCTCATCCGCATTGTCGACACGGAGTGTCAGCCGGTATTCTGAGCGCGATGTAAACATGCGGTACGGCTCAGCCACTCCGCGGGAAGTAAGATCATCGATCATGACGCCGATATACGAGTCGGTGCGGCTGAGGACCAGAGGCGCTCCGCCTCCCGCCAAAAGCGCTGCGTTCAAACCGGCGACAAGCCCCTGGGCACCGGCTTCTTCGTATCCCGTGGTCCCGTTGATCTGTCCCGCCAAGAACAGACCAGGCATGTTCTTGACTTGCAGCGTGGGGTAAAGTTCGGTGGGGTCGACATGGTCATACTCGATCGCATAGCCGGTCTGCAGAATTCGAACGCTCTCAAGGCCCGGAATGGAGTGAATAAAGGCATCTTGAACCTCCTCCGGCAGGGAGCTTGAGATGCCGTTCGGATACACAGTATCGTCGTCCAGTCCTTCCGGTTCGAGGAAGATCTGGTGCCCGTCGCGATCGCCGAACCGCATGATCTTGTCCTCGATCGACGGGCAATAACGCGGCCCGACACCTTCAATCTGTCCGGAATACATCGCCGATCGATGAATGTTCCCTCTGATAAGTGCGTGGGTTCGCTCCGTCGTACGGGTGATCCCACAAGTGATCTGCGGATTCGTAATTCCCTCGGTGAGGAAGGAAAACGGCGTCGGATCAGCATCAGCCGCCTGGCTATCCAGCGACGCCCAGTCGATCGTTTTCCCGTCAAGACGAGCAGGAGTGCCAGTCTTCAATCGTCCGAGCCGAAGGCCGGCTTTCGCCAGCGTTGCGCTCAACCCGACGGATGGATCCTCGCCCATGCGGCCAGCAGCAATCTTGCGGTCGCCAATGTGAATTAGTCCGCGCAAGAATGTTCCCGTCGTCAGCACAACGGCACGAGCATGTATATGCCGCCCGTCTTTCAGAATCACCGATTTTATTTCGGTATCGGAACGGTCTATATCGAAAACATCCCCCTCGATAATCTCGAGGTTATCGAGAGCAAACAGCGCCTCTTGTACAGCGTTCTTATACAGTCCGCGGTCTGCCTGTGTACGAGGACCCCACACCGCCGGGCCCTTCCGTCGATTCAACATCCGGAACTGGATGCCACCTCGGTCTGCGCAGCGACCCATCAGGCCGTCGAGAGCGTCAATTTCACGAACTAGGTGTCCTTTACCCAAGCCACCGATTGCCGGGTTGCATGACATTGTTCCGATCGTGTTGCGACGATGCGTAACCAAGACGGTCCGGGCACCCATCCGGGCCGCGGCCGCGGCCGCCTCGGAACCGGCGTGGCCACCCCCGACAACGACTACATCAAAACGCATATCTCTCACCTTCCGCGTTCGCAGACTTCATTCGCGCTTCAAGATGTCGCGTGTTTCACGTGAATCACTTGCCGACGCAGAAATCCGAGAAAATCTTCCCGAGCATAGCCTCGATATCAATCTTCCCCGTGATTCTTCCGAGCGAGTCTGATGCACGCCGGAGGTACTCGGCTCTCAATTCCAGACCGATGCCAGCACTTCTCACCGCCTCCTCGACATTCGCGAGGACATCGCGCAGATGCTGTCTCTGCCGAATCCGGCTCGGAATTGCAAGCGAGATCACATCTGTCTTCTCGCGCAACACCCGAAGGATAGCCTGCCGAAGATCGTCCAAGCCAACCCTCTGGGCCGATGATATCATTAAATCATATGTTTGTTTCGACGAAGAATCGGTTATGGCATCGATCTTTGTTCCGACGGTGATAACAGGCACGTCGCCGTGATGCATAAGGTCCATCGACGCACCGGCCGCACTGGCGTCCTTCAGATGAAGAACGAGATCGGCTTCTGCGATCTTTCCTAACGCACGCCGTATACCCTCCTTCTCGACGGCCTCATCGGTTTCCCGGATGCCGGCCGTATCGAAGAGGTGAACGGCGAAGCCGTCGATATCCAACTCGCAATGAAGAACATCGCGCGTCGTACCAGCGTATTCGGTTACGATCGCAACCTCGCGGTTGACCAGGGCGTTCAGGAGACTTGACTTGCCGACATTGGGTGATCCCGCAATGACTACCTTGAAGCCGTCTCTAATGATCTCCCCGGCTTTCTCAGCCTCAAGCTGCCTTCTCACCTCATCCGCAAGCGCGCTGAGATCCGGCCACACCCGGTCCGAAACAGAGCCGGGAATGTCACCCTCGTCCGAGAAATCCAGCTCCGCCTCGACCATGGCCCTGGCATGAAGAAGCCGCTCGCGCCAACCATCATAGACCGCCGACAACCGACCGAAACTCTGCTCCGCGGCCAGCCGCCGCTGCATCTCGGTTTCCGCCGCGAGAAGGTCCGCGAGGCCCTCTATCTCGACCAGATCGAGTTTTCCGTTCTCGAAGGCTCGCCTGGAGAATTCCCCGGCCTCGGCGATTCTGCATCCGTCGAAGCTTCCCAGTTCTGAGAGTACTGCCGCGACCACTGCCTTTCCACCGTGAAGATGGATCTCGGCACAGTCTTCGCCGGTGAACGACGCGGGACCGGGAAAGATGACGATGAGCCCCGTATCTAGGAGAACACCATCACGGCTCCGAATCGACCGCAAGCCCGCAAAACGGGGCCTTGGAAGCGTTCCAATGAGTGCATTCAAGATCTGGAACGTGGCAGGTCCGCTCAGTCGTACAACGGCGACCCCTGCGGGCAGGGCGCCGGACGAAAGCGCAAAGATCGTCTCGTTGAAATCAGGGATCATTGCCGTACCCCAACCGAGCTTCACCCTCCGTCCTTGCCGCCCGCCGAAGAATCCGGCTAAGTACCAAAGCCACTCAGGTATTCATCGAGTCGAAGAAGTCTCCATTGTTCTTCGTCTGCTTCAGCTTGTCGATGAGGAACTCGATGGCATCGGTCGTACCCATGGGCGCAAGAATGCGCCGCAGCACAAATATCTTCTGAAGATCCTGACGCGGAACCAGAAGGTCTTCCTTGCGCGTACCCGACTTCAGGATATCCATGGACGGGAAGATGCGCTTGTCGGCGACCTTCCGATCGAGAACGATTTCCGAGTTGCCGGTACCCTTGAATTCTTCGAAGATCACTTCGTCCATGCGGCTACCCGTATCAATCAGCGCAGTCGCGATAATCGTCAGCGAGCCACCTTCCTCGATATTGCGTGCTGCGCCGAAGAAGCGCTTGGGACGCTGCAACGCATTTGCATCGACGCCGCCGGTCAGAACCTTACCGGAGGACGGAACAACCGTATTGTAGGCGCGACCCAGGCGCGTAACCGAATCGAGAAGGATGACGACGTCTCGCCCATGCTCGACGAGCCGCTTGGCCTTCTCGATAACCATCTCAGCCACCTGGACATGCCGAACTGCCGGTTCGTCGAATGTCGAGGAGATAACCTCGCCGCGCACAGAACGCTGCATGTCGGTCACTTCTTCCGGACGCTCATCGATCAGCAAAACGATCAGATAGCATTCCGGATGGTTAGCGGTGATGGAATGCGCGATGTTCTGCAACAGTACCGTCTTACCGGTTCGCGGGGGCGCCACGATCAGTGCGCGCTGACCTTTGCCGAGTGGGGCGACGAGATCAATGACCCGCGCAGACAGGTCCTTTGTCGGCGTCTCGAGTTCCATCTTGAACCGCTCGTTCGGATAAAGCGGCGTCAGGTTATCGAAGTGAACCTTATGGCGGATCTTCTCAGGATCCTCGAAATTGATCGTATTGACCTTCAGAAGCGCGAAATATCGTTCACCTTCCTTTGGCCCACGAATCGGGCCCTCGACCGTATCGCCAGTTTTCAGAGAGAAGCGACGGATCTGTGAGGGAGAGATATAGATATCATCCGGCCCCGGCAGGTAGTTTGCGTTGGCCGAGCGCAGAAACCCGAAACCATCCTGCAGAACTTCAACCACACCTTCGCCGATAATCTCGACGTCCTGGGCGGCGAGCATCTTCAAGATCGCGAACATCAGCTCCTGCTTTCGCATCGTGCTGGCATTCTCGACCTCAAGCGACTCCGCAAAGGTAAGCAGGTCCGTCGGAGATTTGCTCTTGAGTTCTTGTAGCTTCATTTCAGCCATTAAGGGGAACCACGTTTTTTGTAGGGGAGGGCGTGCTGATGCTGGTCGGTACGGTCTGTGGAGCCGCAAGTGACAGGATGTCACGCACACTGGGGATAGATGGGATTTGCGGGAAAATAGCGATTCAACCTACCCGCCGCAAGCGAAAAGGCGCACCCGGTCCAAAATAAGCCGGAAGGCCGCCCACCGGCTTAAAGAGGCTTCACAATGACCATGATGACAATGACGACCATCAAGACCGTCGGGACTTCGTTCATCAACCGCCAGAACCGAGCGGTCTTCATGTAGTTGCCACGGGCGAAGGCTGCAACAGCACGGGCAAAATATCCATGCACGGCCGACAGCACAAGCACTGCCGCCAGCTTCACATGAAGCCAACCGCCCATAAAGCCGAACCCCTCCCAAGCCAGGTAGAGACCGAGAATCCAGGCAATTACCATCGCAGGACGCATGATGATCTTCAGCAGCCGCTGCTCCATGACCGAGAAGGTCTCCGCCTGTTGCGAGCCTAGCGGCGCATCCAAATGGTAGATGAACAAACGCGGCATGTAGAGCATTCCCGCCATCCAGGAAATGACGGCGATGACGTGAAGCGCCTTGATCCAAAGATACAATGCGTCCGGCTGCAGGAACACAAGGCCTAATGCGATGAGGCAAAACAGGAAGATGACCATCGCGGCCCTCGCAACGACCTTCCGCCCCGAGGCCTTCGCTTCATGCTCCGCCATCAGGTTCTGCTCCCCCGCACTCGAGCGACCAAGGCCGCAACGTTTTCCGGATCGGCCTGAGGAGTGATGCCGTGGCCGAGGTTGAAAATCAGGGGCCCATTTCCGAGTGCCGCCAGAATCGCATCGACACCTTCTGCAAGGGCATTCCCGCCGGCCACTACGCGCATCGGGTCAAGATTTCCTTGCACCGGTCCATCTTTCTGCAATTCGGCCGCGAAAGAGAGAGGTACTGTCCAGTCGAGACCGATGGCGTCGGCTCCGGTCTTTCTCCGGTAATCCGTCAACATCAGGCCGGCTCCCTTGGCAAACGCGATAATCTTCGCCGAGGGTCGTTGCGCTTTCACCGAGGCAATTATTCGTGCCACCGGCTTGACGCAGTAGCGTTCGAACTCATCCTCACCAAGAACGCCCGCCCAGGAATCAAAGATCTGGAGCGCGTCCGCGCCAGCATCAATCTGGGCCACGAGATATTCGGCCGACAGCTCGGCGAGAACGGCCAGCAAGTGTTCAAACGCTTCGGGATGCTGGTACCCGAACAGCCGCGCCGGGGCCTGATCTGCCGTTCCATGACCAGCGATCATGTAGGTTGCGACAGTCCATGGCGCACCACAGAAGCCCAACAACGTCGTCTCATTAGGGAGTTCCTCCCGCAGCCGACGAACAGTCTCAAAGACCGGCTGGAGATGGCCAAGGAAACCTACCGGCTTCAGCGTACCGATTTCATCAGCCGAAATAGGATCCATCTGCGGACCATGGCCCTCTGAGAAGCGTACATTGCGGTGAAGCGCATCCGGTATCACGAGGATGTCCGAAAAAAGGATCGCTGCATCGAAGCCGTATCTGCGGATCGGCTGCAGAGTGACCTCCACAGCGAGGTCAGGCGAATAGCAGAGGTCGAGGAAGTTCTTCGCGAGTGCGCGCGTCTGCCTATATTCCGGAAGATAGCGCCCTGCCTGCCGCATGAGCCAGATCGGCGGCGGGCTCACCACTTCCCCTCTCAAGACATCCATTACCTTCCGACGAGAGTTGGCCAACGGTCGAACCTTCCAAAAAAATATGAGATATGAATCTTCTTCTATTTCTAAGAGTCACTGACTATCAAGGATTAAAGCTCATCCACCGCGATACGGCTGGTGTGGGAGATCTCTGTTGCCGTGGGGACAAAAAAAGCCCGCGAGCACGATTGAATTATATATCTCCTGAAATTTCAGTGTCTTGATGGAGATCGTGTCATCAAGATGAATTGGATAAGCTGTGGATAATTAGAAACTTCCATCGTCCTGTTCCCGCAATCCACAAGGCCTGCCTTTCTTTCTCCTTCCAGAGGCAGATGTGGATAAAAACGCACTTTTCCCCTTGCCTGGGGACCTCGGCTGTCGCTACCTCTTTTCCTCCCTGGTTTTCAACAGACGAGTAAGAACAGCGTGGAGAACAGAAAAAACTTCTTCCATCTGCATCTGATTTCTGACTCGACGGGGGAGACTCTGATCTCGGCCGGAAGAGCCGCCGCCGCGCAATTTAATGCGAGCGTGGCGATCGAACACGTCTATCCGCTGATACGTAACAAGAGGCAGTTGACCTCGGTTTTGGAGACGATCGATCAGGAGCCCGGGATTGTTCTTTACACAATCGTCGACCGCGAGCTCGCTGAGGTACTGGAAGCGCGTTGCCGTGACATGGCGCTTCCGACGGTCAACGTGCTCGAACCCGTCATGGCTATCTTCCAGACGTATCTCGGTGCTCCGTCTCGCCGACGAGTCGGTGCGCAGCACGCTCTTACGGCCGAGTATTTCGCCCGTATTGAAGCGCTTAATTTCACCATGGATCACGACGACGGCCAATTGCCCAGCGACTACGACGAGGCGGACGTCGTCCTTGTCGGTATCAGCCGCACCTCGAAAACGCCGACGAGCATCTACCTGGCCAATCGAGGCATCAAGACCGCCAACGTGCCTATCGTTTGCGGCGTGCCGTTGCCGGAGAGCTTGCTCAGCGCCACAAAACCACTTGTCGTCGGACTGATTGCTACAAGTGACCGGATCTCTCAGGTAAGAGGAAACCGCGAGCTTGGGACGACGGCCGGATTTGACCAGCGCGACTATACCGACCGTGCATCAATCGCCGAAGAGCTGAAATATGCGCGTCTGCTCTGTGCTCGTCATAACTGGCCGTTGATCGATGTCACCCGACGATCGATCGAAGAGACTGCGGCGGCGATCGTTGCTCTGAAGGTGAAGCAGCGTTAGCGAATCCGGCAAATAAGGACGGGACGACGAAATATGGCGATAGGATTGGTTCTCGCGTCGGCGAGCCCCTCGAGGCGAATGTTGATGAAGAATGCCGGCCTTGATTTCGAGGCGATCCCGGCGGAAATAGATGAACGCGAGATCGAACGCGGCAGCGGAGGCAGATGTCTCGGACCGGTGGAACTGGCCGCGGAGCTCGCCCAACAGAAGGCGCTCGACGTGAGTCGCCGTCTCCCATCTGCGGTGGTAATCGGCTGCGACCAGACGATGTCGCTTGGAGATCGCATATTTCACAAGCCCGCCGACATTGCCGAGGCGAGGACCAATCTGGTGCTCCTTAGAGGAAGAACCCACCGCTTGAACAGTGCAGTCACCCTTGCGCGCAACGGTGCGATTCTGTGGAGTGACGTAGGCATAGCGGAACTCACCATGCGCGAGTTCTCCGATGACTTCCTCGATCTCTATCTCGCCAGAATGGCTGAGGCGGTCCTGCGCAGCGTTGGGGCCTACCAGCTCGAAGGGGAGGGCATTCAGCTCTTCGAGAGAATAGAGGGAGACTATTTCACCATCTTGGGACTTCCTCTCCTGCCGCTGTTGGCACAACTCCGGGAATTGGGGGAGATCGATGTCTGATTCACGTGAAACAGGTCGCCACGCTTTTGTGGTCGGCTATCCGATCAAGCATTCCCGCTCGCCGATTATCCACGGCTATTGGCTCAGGCAGTTTGACATCGAAGGGAGCTATCGTGCCGTAGAAGTCACCGAAGCGGACTTTCCGGTATTCCTCGGACGTTTGAGAGACGGTACCGCGGGTTACAGCGGTGGTAATGTCACCATACCGCATAAGGAAATGGCGGTGCGACTTGCCGATAGACCGGATGTCTTGAGCGAGGAACTTGGTGCTGCCAACACGCTGTGGGTGGAAGACGGGCTGGTGTACTCGACGAATACCGACGGACTCGGTTTCCTTGCCAATCTCGACGAGCGAAGGCCGGGTTGGGATCGTTTTGAGAAAGCCGTCGTGCTCGGCGCCGGCGGTGCGAGCCGAGCGATCATCCAGGCCCTGAGAGATCGGGGTTTCGATGAGATCCACGTCGTCAATCGCACGGTGGAGCGTGCGGAGGAACTCGCAGATCGCTTCGGGAGAAAGGTCTTTGCTCATCCGATGGGAGCGCTCGCCGAGGTCCTCACCGGTGCGGGATTGTTTGTCAATACGACGTCACTAGGGATGCACGGGACGCCAGTTCCGGACTTTCCGCTGGAGCGGCTGAAGCCAGAGGCGACCGTGACCGACATCGTATATGTCCCGCTCGTAACGCCGCTTCTGCTGCAGGCGGAGCGCCATGGATTGGCGACGGTGGACGGACTCGGCATGCTTCTGCATCAGGCGGTGCCAGGTTTTGAGAAGTGGTTCGGACGCCGTCCGGAAGTCACGCCTGAGCTGCGGGCGCTCGTGATTGCCGATATGGAAACACATGTATGATTATTGTTGGACTGACTGGCTCGATTGGCATGGGCAAATCGACGACGGCGGCGCTCTTTGCCGAACAGGGCATTCCCGTCAGCGATTCGGATCGGGTGGTCCACGATCTCTACCGTGGAGAAGCGGTGCCGCTGATTGCGGCGGCATTTCCGGATGTAATCGAAGGGGGAGTAATCGATAGGAACAAGCTCTCGGAGAATCTGGCAAAGAATCCGGCTAATTTTAAGATCCTTGAGGGGATCGTGCATCCGCTGGTCAGAAGCAGGGAGCGGCCGTTCCTGGCCAGCGCCCGGGATTCTGGTGCCGAGATAGCAGTGCTGGATATACCGCTTCTCTTCGAGACCGGTGCCCAGGATCGTGTCGATGTCGTCGTGGTCGTCAGTTGTGACCCGCAAATACAAAAGGAGCGGGTCCTGAAGCGGCCGGGAATGACGGAGGAGAAATTCGACTTGATCTTGTCGCGACAGGTACCCGATAAGGAAAAGCGTGCGCGTGCCGATTTTGTCGTCGACACGGGTCATGGCATCGAATCGGCGCGGAGTCAGGTGGGTGAGATTATTTCGACCTTGCGACATCGGTCGCGGGCTGGAGGATAATGCATGCGGGAAATCGTCTTCGATACGGAAACGACGGGGCTGGAGTCTAAGTTCGATCGGGTCATCGAAATCGGTGGGATCGAACTGCTGAACCATTTTCCGACCGGTCGCAGCTTCCACGTCTATATTAGTCCCGGCGATCGCAAGGTGCATCCGGACGCGCTTGCCGTCCACGGCATCAGTGATGACTTTCTGAAAGACAAGCCGCGTTTCGCAGAGATCGTGGAGGAGCTCCTCGAATTCTTCGAGGGTGCCCGGTGGATCGCCCACAACGCGAACTTCGACATCGGCTTCATAAATGCCGAATTCGAACGCCTGAATCGCTCGCCCGTGCCGTCCGATATGGTGATCGACACTCTTGCTCTGGCGCGTCGAAAACATCCGATGGGGCCGAACTCACTTGATGCGCTCTGCCGGCGTTACGGTGTCGATAACTCCCACCGTACAAAGCACGGTGCGCTTCTCGATGCCGAGCTGTTGGCCGAAGTCTACATCGAAATGCTCGGAGGTCGGCAGGCTGCCTTCGGTTTGGTGCAGGCGGAGGAGAAGAAGGCAATTGCGGAGGAAGAAGTCGAGATCGCCGACCATCTGCTCGTGCGAACGACAACGCTCGCGCCGCGCCTTACCGTCGACGAAATTGAGTCTCACCGGTTGTTGATCGAACGCCTCGGCGAAAAAGCAATCTGGTCCAGGTATCAGTCTTAGATCCGTCAGGCCCCGCTCATACAGAAAAGCCCGGCGAACCGGGCTTTTTCTTTTCGGTATAACGGTCGTCAGTTTGTAGCCTGGACCTTGGCTCTGGCCTGTTCTTCGGCCACACGCTGCGCGAACATTTGCGCAAAGTCGATGGGATCGATCATCAGCGGCGGGAAGCCACCATTGCGCGTGGCATCGGCGATGATCTGGCGCGCGAACGGGAAAAGCAACCGCGGGCACTCGATGAAGAGAACCGGCAGCATGTGTTCCTGCGGGAACCCGGAAATGCGGAAGACGCCGCCATAAACCAGTTCGGCGGCGAACACGATCTTGTCGCCGTCCTTGGCCTCGGCGTTCAGCGAAAGCACGACATCGAAGTCGGACTCTGACAGCGGATTGGCGTTTACATTGACGTTGATGTTGATCGCGGGAGCCCTGTCGCGAGACTGCAGCGAGCGCGGAGCGCCGGGGTTCTCGAAAGAGAGATCCTTGATGTACTGAGCCAGAATATTAAGGGAGGGGCTCGCCGTTCCCGTGTTGTCATTGGCCATTGGGCGCTCCTCGCGGCTTTGGATTGTCGTGGCCATCTAACATTTCGGGCCCACGGTTACAACCCTTGCGGCCGGCCGAACCCAACGAGCTTATTGGTCGCCGTCCTTCTCCACATGCCACGGTGATCTGTTGTCCGGCTCACGACGAAAATCGGCTTCATGAAGATCGATGGTTCGTGACTGGTTCCTTTCCGAACCGTTGCCCGGCTCGGCGTAAAACCGCTGACGTGAGGAGAAGAAGACGGTTCGTGCACCAAGCCGCGACCATACGATATTTCGTAGGAACGGCAGCAGGAGCAGCAGGCCTACGATATCGGTCACGAAACCGGGAATAATCAGAAGTATGGCTGCAGCAGCGATCATCGCCTCATGAGCGAAAGCCTCTGCCCCATCAGGTGCCGATTGGCTTTCTCGGCGCAGTTTCCGTACCATTCCTACGCCTTGAACGCGAAGCAGCATGAGCCCGGCGGCCGCGGAGAGGATAATCAAGCCGAGCGTAACGGCGACGCCGACGGCCTTCCCGACCAGAACAAAGCCAGCGATCTCGACGAGAGGCAGGACTATGAACAACAGTGCCGTTATGCGCATGCGCAATTCTCCTCCGAACCTGTCGATGGCCCCTCGGCAGATGGTTCGGCATGATGAGGCGAGCCAAACATTGGCAACGCCATTTGAATGATGGCCAGATGCAGACTATATGGGGATGAAGATCGGAAAATAAACGTCACTGGCGGATGCGATGGGTTCGAACGACTTTGTAACGCTCTTTTTTCTCGTGGCCGCAGTGCTGATTTTTCTCCAGCTGCGCAGCGTTCTAGGTCGCAGGACCGGCAATGAGAAGCCACCCTTTGAACCCTACAGCCCCCGCGATGTCCAACAGGCGCCGGGCGGCGACGATGGAAAGCTGGTGACATTGCCGCGCCGCGACGAAGCCGGAGATGACCGCTTTTCTGCGATTGATGCCTTTGCCAAACCCGGCACGTCGCTCAATTCATCACTTAGGAACTTGGTGGCCGTTGACCCGGGTTTCAACCCCAAGGAATTCCTGAACGGTGCGCGAATGGCTTACGAGATGATCGTCACCGCCTTCGCTGCTGGAGATCGCAAGACGTTGAAGAGCCTTCTCTCGCGGGAGGTCTATGAGGGTTTCGACAGTGCGATTTCCGAGCGGGAGTCGCGTGGAGAGATGATGAAGTCGACGTTCGTAGGGATCGAAAAGGCCGAAATAAAGCAGGTCGGCGTTAAGGACAACGAGGAACAGGTCACGGTTCGCGTGCTCTGCCAGCTCATAACGGCAACCTTTGACAGGGACGGAAAGCTGATCGACGGCGATCCCGAAGCGGTCGGCGAAGTCAATGACATCTGGACTTTTGCACGCGACGTCCGGTCGCGTGACCCGAACTGGAAGCTCGTCGCGACCGAATCGGAACAATGAGCGGGGAACTTGAAGGCTTCCGGCTTACACCAGTCTCGTTCAACGAGATTCCTCACTGGCGTGAGGACGATCCCTCGTCCCTGTTTGCAGGATTAAGGGCGTGCGGGCTATATATCCGGTCCGCGAGGCCTTACGGCACGGGCTCTCTTGGTCTCCGTTGTGACGATCTGATGCCGCTTGTCGAGAAGGCGGAAGAGGCGGAAAGTCAGGCCAGTGGATTCGCCCGCCGCTTCTTTGAAACGGAGTGTCAGCCGTTCCGGATTGACCGAACGGACGGCAGACCGGGTCTCGTCACGGCGTTCTACGAACCCGAGGTAAGTGTCTCTTCGAAACCAAGTGATGAGTACCGGCACCCGTTCTATCGCCGTCCGTCCGATCTGATCGACATCGATCAAGAGAACCGACCGGCGGACATGGATCCTTCCTATCGCTTCGGATTGCTGCGGAACGGGACGATTTCGACCTATCCGGACCGGAGGGCGATCGATCGAGGTTACCTCGAAGGACAGAATCTCGAGATCGCCTGGGCGAAATCGAAGGTAGACGTTTTCTTCGCCCATATCCAAGGCGCCGCGCGTCTCTGCTATCCGGACGGCGAGACGAAGCGTATCACCTACGACGCGAAGGCAGGCCATCCTTTCTCGGCGATCGGCAAGTTGCTCATCGAGCGTGGAGAGATCGAGCCGGCAAACATCTCGATGCAGTCGATCCGCAGCTGGCTGGCGCAGCATCCCGACCAGACCGATGAAGTGTTATGGCATAACCGCTCCTACATATTCTTCCGAGAGGCGGATGTGGACGATCCGGCCCTCGGCCCGATCGCTGCAGCGAAAGTTCCGCTGATCGCCGGACGATCGCTGGCAGTTGATCGGCAGATCCATACCTTTGGTTTTCCTTTTTTTGTCCACTCGGAGACC
Organism: Rhizobium sp.; assembly: GCA_035299345.1. Taxonomy (GTDB): domain Bacteria; phylum Pseudomonadota; class Alphaproteobacteria; order Rhizobiales; family Rhizobiaceae; genus Allorhizobium. Next base: position 2,086 of record DATGWU010000596.1, on the reverse strand, counting down.
CTGACGAGCATTGACTGCGGCAAGCCGTTCGCACGGCTGATGCTGGCCCTCGATACCGGCTCGGCCATTGTCGGCCCGGCGCGGGGTGACATCTTCACCGGCTCAGGTGATGAGGCCGGCGAACTGGCGGGAGCCGTTCGCAACGACGCCGACTTCTATATACTCGTGCCGAAAGATGCAGCGGCGAGGTATATCTAGTGCCGGGAAGAGGGAAGCTCAGCGCCGACGATCGGATCCTGTGGGGCAAGGTGGCCCGGACCACGAGACCTCTGCACGGCAGACTCGAAGATTTGCTGGTTTTCGAGGAGGAGTTTGCCGAATCGGCGGCGTCGAGCCGGGACGGAGTCGAGCCGCCGGAAAGCACGGCAGCGCCGAAGGCGACCGGAGCCGAGCGCGAAAAGAAGATCGCCAGCCGTCATCAGCCGCTGGAGAAGCCCGTCAAACGCAAACTGGCGCGAGGACATCTTGCTCTTGAGGCGCGTATCGATCTCCATGGGCTCGTCCAGAGCGAGGCACACACAATGCTTCTCGACTTCCTTGTGAGGGCGCATGAGCGTGGACTGCGGCATGTGCTTGTCATTACAGGCAAAGGGAGCTCATTGGGCAGCGACGGAGCGTTGAAGCGGGCCGCTCCATTGTGGTTCTCGAAGCCGGAATTCCGCCACCTGATCTCCTCGTACGAGGTGGCTGCGCGCCAGCACGGCGGAGAGGGGGCGTTGTATGTTCGCCTGTCCCGCGCGCGCGGGGATCATCCATGACACCTTTCGGACAGGCGCTGCGGATGCTTCGCGAGAGAAAAGGCGTTTCGCAGAAGGAGATGGCCGCCGCGATCGGCGTGTCGCCGGCCTACCTGTCTGCGCTTGAACACGGAAAACGCGGCAGGCCGAATTTCGATCTTCTCCAACGCATCGCCGGCTATTTCAACATCATCTGGGACGAAGCCGAGGAGCTCTTTTCCGTGGCAGGGATGTCAGATCCTCGTGTGGTGCTCGACACATCAGGCCTTCCTCCGCAGTATACTGCTCTTGCCAATACGCTCGCTCACAGGATTCGCTCGCTTCCTCCGAACGTGATAAACGAGTTGAACAGCGTCCTAGAAAAAGCCAAATGACCTGTTTAACCCCCCGGTGGCATCCCTATCCACGGGATTTGGGGGCCCTCGCGTTTGGAACTTCTGTCAAACCACCTATAGTCGACGCGATTGTAGCCGCTGATTCGACGCGCTGCGGCTCCTTATGACTGACTGGAAAGATCGTTAAATGAGTGACACGCCGGTAACTGAGACCACTGCTTCCGCTGAATACGGGGCAGAGTCGATCAAGGTGCTGAAAGGTCTGGATGCCGTGCGCAAGCGCCCGGGCATGTATATCGGCGACACCGATGACGGTTCAGGTCTGCATCACATGGTCTATGAAGTTGTAGACAACGCGATCGATGAGGCGTTGGCGGGCCACGCCGACATTGTCACCGTCACGCTGAACGCGGACGGCTCTGTCACAGTCACGGATAACGGTCGTGGAATTCCGACGGATATTCACCCGTCGGAAGGGGTGTCGGCGGCCGAAGTGATCATGACGCAGCTCCATGCCGGCGGAAAGTTCGATCAGAACTCCTACAAGGTCTCCGGCGGTCTTCACGGGGTCGGCGTCTCGGTGGTCAATGCCTTGTCGACCAAACTGGTGCTCAAGATCCGCCGTGCCGGCAAGATTCACGAAATCAGCTTCACGCACGGTGTCGCCGATGCTCCGCTCCGGGTCAGCGGCGAGTACGAAGGTCGATCGGGCACAGAGGTTACGTTCCTGCCGAGCCCGGAGACTTTCACCAACATAGAATTCGACTACGGAACTCTGGAACACCGGCTTCGCGAGTTGGCGTTTCTGAATTCCGGCGTTCATATCCTGCTCACCGACAAGCGAAAGTCCGATGTCCGCCAGGAAGAGATGAGTTACGACGGTGGCCTGGAAGCCTTCGTCCGCTATCTAGACCGCTCGAAGAAGCCGCTGGTGGAAAAACCGGTTGCCATCAAGGGTGAGAAGGACGGGATCACCGTCGAAGTCGCCATGTGGTGGAACGACAGCTATCACGA
>DATGWU010000595.1:0-6579 GCA_035299345.1 Rhizobium sp. | reverse complement strand
CCTTGCTGAGATCCTGTTGGCCGTGCCGGCGCCATGTGCCCATCACATGCGTCGGCTTCAGGTTCGGGCAGTAGGTCGTGCCGATGCTCTTCGAATCGTAAGGCTGTGTCGTCAGGAAGTAGGTCGTGACCGTGGAACCGTCGATGCCCTGCCAGAACAGCGTCTCCTCGGGCATGCGGTTGGTGTCGTTCCAGGAGAGCTTGTGGGTGACGAAGGTGTCGAGGCCGGACTTCGCCATGAGTTGCGGCAGCGAGGCGGAATAGCCGAACGTGTCCGGCAACCAGATCACGCGCGGCCGCACGCCGAACGTCTGCTCATGGTAGCGGACGCCGTGAAGGATCTGCCGGACCAGCGCTTCTCCTCCGGCGATATTGACGTCTGGTTCGAGCCACAGCGCTCCCTCGATTTCGAAGCGGCCGGAGCGGACCTCGCCGTCAATGCGATCGAAGAGTTCCGGATAGTCCTGACGGAGATAATCGAGCAGGACGCACTGGTTGTACATGAAGCGATAGTCGGGAAACTCCGCCATGAGTGCCAGTGCGGTCGCCATCGAGCGGGCCATCTTCTGGCGCGTCTCGCGCACACGCCAGAGCCAGGCGACGTCGATATGGGTGTGCCCGGTCGCGACGACCGTCGGCTTCACCTCGAAGTCGCCGGCCGTGTAGATCTGCGCCGCAGCCGCCTTTGCCGCGACGACGGAGGCCGCGAAGCGAGCGGGATTCCCCGGCCGGAGGTCGACCACGTCGATTGCCGCATCGATGGCATTGAGGATGAAATGCCGTCGCGGGTCGTCCTCGGCGAGCAAGCGCGCCACGTCGAGAGGCACCTTGAGATCGTAGTAGAGATCCTCGACGGCAAGGTCGTGCGCGAACAAGGCACAGGCGAAGCCGAGCTGGCGGCGATCCTCGATCGTGCCCGCTTCGATCAGGATGTCGAACTGTTCTCCGGCATGACCGCTCTCCGTCAGAAGGAATTCGCGGTGGTTGCCGTCGACGCCTTGGCGGATACGGCCGTCGACACGGACCAGACACTGCGGGTCGCTGCGCCCCATGACATTGCCGAACGCTGCTTCCACCCGGCAGACCACGCGCTTGCCTTCTCCGGAGGCCGGCAGCACGGCCGTTCCGCCGAACCAGTAGTAGCCATCCGGTTCACCCCAGACGAGATTACGGTCGACAGCCACCCAATCCCTTCGGTCGGAGGCAATCATCGCCGCGCGGTCCGCCGCACTCGCCGGAGCAAAGGCGAGAGGCACGTCGGCGCCGAGCGGCAAGAAGATATGTTCCGCGAGCCGGGCGAGCAGGTTATCGAGCTTTCGGATTGCCTTCATGGATGCAGCCCCTCCTCCCGGACCATCACGAGCATCGGATCAGGACCAGACACTCGGCTCGTTCTCGCAAATGATGATGGCGTCAGCATTCCATCCGGCGGGAAGCGGCGACGGCCGGTCGAAGGACACCTCTTCGAGCACGAGACCCTCGACATTGGAGGAGAAGAGCGACGGCATCCCGCCCGGATACGCGACCAGGCCGATCACCTTCCCGTCTGCGTCCTTCACCCAGGCATTCGCGCGCCCGGCCGCATCTGGAGAAGGGGCGAGATCGAAATGGGTCGGACGCATGTCGTAGCGGTGGCCGCGCAGCGGTCCGTCGAGCTGACGGATCGAGACACGCGTCAGACGCACATCACCGATACCGACCCTCCCGTCCCCGACCAGATTTACGGTACCTTCCATGGAACCTTCTATATCCTCGAACACGATCGCCTCGACGCGCCCGGCCGGTCGGCTGGCGCGCCTGCGGTCGACGACATTGACCGTGATCGCCTCACCCGAACCCCAAAAGCCGTCAGGTGTTTCGCGGGCCTCCACGCGTATTCGCCTGAAAACCACGTTGCGGATGTGCCCGCCGTCCCGCGAGAAGATGCCGATTGCACGGTTGGATCGCTTCACCTCGCAATCAACGAAGCGGACATTTTCGATATCGCCGTGAGTTTCCGTGCCGATCTTCAGGGCGCAACTGCGGCTTTCGATGCTGGACTTCTCGACGACGATGTTGCGGCAGCGCCCGAGCACACCGCCGTTCGGCCGCTGGCTGGTCTTGAGCACGACGCCGTCATCGGCAGTGGCGATCGCGCAGCCGCGCACCAGCACGTCCTGGCAGGCGTCGATGACGATACCGTCGGTGTTCGGCATCTCGCGATCATTGTCAACCGAAACGCCCTCGACACGCACGCGTCGGCAGTCGACGAGATGGATCGTCCACATCGGCGAGGCATGGATGGAAAAACCTTCCAGTACGACATCCGTGCAGGCCTGCATCACCAGGACACGCGGCCTCAGCCTCGCCGGCACATGCGTCCCCATGTCGTCGAGACGGCCGGTGATGAAGGCCGGGCCCGGCGCCTCGATGCACCCCGGACCACCGATGCGGATACCGCTCGCGCCTGTCGCGAGCATCATGGCGGCGTTGGAGTCCTCCGCCGTCACCTCGACACGATTGGCAAGATAGGATTCGTAGCCGGCGACGAAACGCAACACCGCGCCCTGCCCAAGGCGCAGGTCAAGTCCCGAGGGCAGACGCAAGGCGCCGGAGAGATGTTCGCCGGGCCCGAGCTCCAGCGGCGTGCCCGTGGCCGCCGCAAGATCGATCGACTGTTGCAGGGCAGTTGTGCAATCGCCCACCACAGCCATGAATATTTTTTTATTCCCTGCCACGGCCAAGGCCTCCTCGCCGTCTCGCACCCCGCTGCCGATCGACCTGAACTTATAGTGCTTGTCGGCCGCTCATCAAGAGAGGATGAAAACAAAAAGGGCACTTCCGCGGCGGCGTAACCACCAAATTGTTATTGAAATATTTTTATCCGCCTGCGATGGAAGACCTTTGTGCAGATCGACGGCTTGAGGGTGCCGAGCATGACGCGAGAACACAGAGTTGCCGGACAGAAGGACGGGGAGATCCACGAAAGATCGCCGGCAGGCAAGGGCGATCCGGACCATGTCGTCGGTATTGACCTCGGAGGGACGAAGATCCTCGCCGGCATCGCCGACCATCAAGGAACGATACTCGCCACGATCAACGAGCCGACTCGTCACGGCCCGGGAGCGCCGGTGCTGGCGCAACTCGTCGACATCGTTCATCGGCTCGCCGCAGAGGGCGGCATTCCGCTCGACCGCATCGGCCATGTCCAGGTCGGCGTGCCCAGTGCCGTTTCTCCGACGACCGGCCTCGCCTCGATTTCTCCGAATCTGGCACTTCCAGACGATCAGCCGTTCGCCCCGCTGATCGCCGCCCGCCTTCGCTTGCCGGTGACGGTCGACAACGACGTCAACCTCGCAGCCTTTGCCGAGGCGAGCCGGGGTGCCGGCCAAGGAAAAGGATCGCTCGCCTTCGTTTCTTTCGGAACCGGCGTCGGCATGGGGCTGGTCATCGGTGGCGAAATCGTCCGCGGCGAACACGGACGCGCCGGCGAGATCGCCTTGCTGCCCTTCGGCCCGGATATGCATGCACGTGCGCCATCGACGGAAAACGGGCTGTTCGAGGACGAGGTGGGAACGCCGGGCATCCGCAAGCGCTTCCAGCTCGGGGAGACGACCGTCGCCGAGCTATTCGAGAAAGCGATGTCGGGCGAGGAAGAAGCCCTCACCGCCATCGACGTCGTCGCACGCGATGCGTCAGTCGGCCTTGCCGCGGTCTTCAGTCTCATCGATCCGGCCGTCGCCGTGATCGGCGGCGGCATCGGCAGTCATCCGCTGTTCTTCGAGAACCTGAAACGGCATCTGGCGCCGCTTCTTCCCTTCCCCTGCCCGTTGGAGTCCAGCTGCTTCGGACCACGCGCTGGCATGGTCGGCGCCGTCATGCAGGCGCTTCGCCACGCCAGGGCCTCCACGTCCTGAGCTCGAAAGAGCACGAAACCTCGCCTCCCCCCAGCGTCAAATCCTCTGGAATCCCCCGATCAACTGGCGCAATCCGAACAGGGCGCCGAGGACGATGCAGGCCAGCGTGACAGGCCCCGACCATGCGAGGGCTGCGACGCCCGAGACGCCCTGACCGATCGAGCATCCCATGGCAACGACGCCGCCGACGCCCATGAGTGCGGCTCCCCCGACCTGCCGTCCCAGTTCCCGCGGGTCCTCGCAGGCTTCCCAGACGAAGGTGCCCTTGATGCTGGATCCGATGAATGCGCCGAGAACGACGCCGGCGACGGAGCCGACGGAGAAGGTGATCCCGCCGGCGGTGGAAGTCATCAGATAGATCAGAGTTCGGCCGATCGGCGCCGTGAAGGAAGGCCCCTCGGGCGCAACGGCGCCGAGGCTGATCTCTTCGAGATAGGAGGTGCCGGCAAAACACCATGTCACGGCGATCCCGGCCGCGATACCCCAGGCGAGCATGCGCCAGTCCTTTCGCAGGCGTTCGTAGGAAAGCGCCCAGATCATGCACACCAGCGCAGCGGCCACGATGGTCACCACCGCCGGTATGCCGAGAAAGGCCTGCAGATCATGCACGATGCCCTGCGGACCCGTGGCCTCCGGCTGCGGAAACAAAAGCGTCCGCAATGGCGCGAGTGGGCCGGACAAGGCGACGAAGCCGACGATCCCCATCACCACGACAAGGACAAGGGAACGCACGTCACCCCCGCCGAAGCGGGCCAGTGCGCCGAAACCGCAATTGCCTGCAAGCGCCATGCCGTAGCCGAAGAGCAACCCGCCGATGATGGAGGCGAAAGGATTCCACACGAAGGCGTGGTAGAGCGTTCCTTCGAGGTTTATCAGGCCTGCCCATGCGCCGAACTGTGTTCCGAGGATTGCGACGCCGACGACGATTCCCCACAATCGCAAACGCTTCTGGTCACCGCCGTAAGCGGCGGTCTCCAGCGCGGCGAGCGTGCACAGGCCTCCGAGGCGCCAGCCCAGGCCAAGGACGAGGCCGCCACCGAGGCCTACGAGCGCCGCCAGAAATCCGACCGGTAGTGTCTCCATTGCTCTTCCTCCCCGAAGAGATCAGATATCCGCTGCTTCCCTGAAAAGATCTGCCAGAAAGATGATGGCTTCACGGACCTTGGCATCGCGGATCGAATAGAAGATCGCATTGCCGTCGCGGCGGGCCGCAACGAGCCCTTCCAGCCTGAGGCGCGCAAGCTGCTGGCTGACGACCGCCTGACGGGCGGAAAGCAGGTTTTCGAGTTCCGTCACGCTTTTTGGGCCGTCTACGAGGTGACACAGGATGGTCAGTCGACCATCGTGGCCCAGCGCCTTCAGGAACTTCGACACCCTCTCGGCGCGATCGATCAGCGTCTCCAACGCGCCCTCCCCTGGCGCTGGCATGGCCACCTTGCTCACGTCCTTCACATCCCTTCGGGCAAACGCGCTTGGAACCGCTGTGGCTCTCCGGGTCGCGAATGCCGTTTCCACGCGCTGCGCCCGAGCCGTCACACCAGGTTGCGGCGACGGACTGTCTTTCGGCGCGTGGATACTGTGCCTCAGCCTCGTATACTGCCTCGCGGGAGAACCGGACAGGGCATTTTTCACTTTGTCACCGTTCCACCGGCGTCGCCGATCAGGCCGTCCAGCAAGGTCCAGAAGAAGTCCTCACCGGGATAGCCCTCGATTCGTCCCTTCTCCACGCCGTCGACGACGAGAACGAAGGTCGGTGTAAAGGCCGGAGACCTGGCGATCGTCAAATCCGCCGGCAATCTGCCGTGAAGGTCAAGACGACGAAGCGGCGCAGCACGTCCTTCCGATGTCCTCGGATATTCCGGCGAGACCTCTTCGTCCCAGCGCGCGCAATAGACACAGCCCGGCTGCTCGAACATCAGCAATTCCATGGCAGCGCCTGCCGGCAGAGCCGGCAGAAGGAAAAGAGCAGTCACGAAGACGAGGCGTCGCTGGAACATGTTGACAGACCACATATAAATATAGAGATATTCTAATTTCAAACTCGCGCGAAAGCAACCACACCGTTCGCGGAGTCTCGATGGGTCTGGGCGGTGCTTGGGAGGAAGCCATGCTGGAGATCAGTTACGGCGGAGCCGTTGTGGCCGGCCTCCTGTCCTTTCTGTCGCCGTGCATATTGCCGATGGTGCCGTTTTATCTGTCCTACATGGCGGGGCTCTCGATGCAGGAACTGCGGGAGGGGGAACGGATTGCGGCCGGTGCGCAACGCCGGCTCTTCATCCAGGCCGTCGCCTTCGCGCTCGGAGTCACCACGATCTTCGTCCTGCTCGGGCTCGGTGCCACGGCCCTCGGCCATCTCTTCTTGCAATGGAAGGAGACACTGTCCTGGGTCGCGGCCGCGGTATTGATCGTCTTCGGGCTGCACTTCCTCGGCGTCTTCCGCATCGGTTTTCTCTACCGCGAAGCACGGGTGCAATCGACGGCCAATCCGACGACACTCGCCGGCGCCTATCTCATGGGGCTTGCCTTCGGCTTCGGCTGGACGCCCTGTGTCGGGCCCGCGCTGGCGGCAATCCTGATGGTCGCGAGCGGCATGGGGGATCTCTGGCGCGGCGGGTTGTTGCTCCTCGCCTACGGAGCAGGGATGACGTTGCCCTTCGTCGTGGCCGCCCTGTTTGCGCGTCCTT
>DATGWU010000594.1:0-2200 GCA_035299345.1 Rhizobium sp. | reverse complement strand
GGTCCTTCTTGTAGGAATAGACGATGTTGCCGGTCTGGTCGGCGATCAGCAGGTCACGGAACTGCGTGTCGGCGAGGAAGCCGGCGACCTCGGCCTGGGTCTTCTCGTGCGCTCCATAGTAGAAGCCGCTCGGCCCCTCGGGCTTCAAGAGCTTCTCGCGCTCGTTGGCCGGGTTGGGGTTCTTGTCGACGAAGACCGAGCGCAGTTCCGCACGGGCATCGCCCGAGTTCTTCAGAATCGTGTTCCAGCCGCTCTTCAGCGAGGTCACCGCCTGCTGCAGGCTCTCGATCTTGGCGATCGAGGTTGCCTGGTTCTCCATCTGGGTGAGTTGTTCCTTCAGCATGTCGCCGCGGAAGGTGAGCGTGCTCTCCATCGCGTGGTAGGTCTGGCGGCCGAAGATGCTGCTCGACGTGTAATAGGCGAGAACGTTGAGTACACCGACCGACGCCGCGGTGAGCAGAAGAAAAATACCAATGACTTTCGAGGACAGTGAATTGAACCGGTAATGCATTACTCTATCCAGCCTTCCCGCATTGCGCCTTTGCGGCGCATTTCCCCTTGAGACGGCTCGTCGGCTCGCGGGAGAGCGCGGCGCCAGACGGACCGTGATACTCTACCCTTGGGAAGCTTTGCTTAAATGCCGGTTAATTTGGCGGGCAACATCTCACAAAAGCGCTGAAAAGCCGATGAAAAATACCCTCGGCAGCGACAAATCACGCATCTCGACCGACCTCAGCGGGCAGGTTTCATTACCCCTGAGAAGGTACTGAAAATCTCGATCGACTGCAGCCGGGCCTCGACGTCATGGACAGGCGTCGAAATGATGAGCTCGTCGGCACCGGTCTCCCGGAGGAAACGGGAGAGTTTCTCTTCCGTGGTCGAGGCCGCGCCGACCACCGCATAGCGCAACGTATGCTCGACACCCATCCGCTCCGCATCCGACCAGAGTCCGTCCATCGTTTCGACCGGACGCGGGAACGGCCGGCGAACATTGCGCCGCAGATTGATGAACTGCTGCTGCGCCGAGGTGAAGAGGTGCTGCGCCTCGGCATCCGTCCCGGCCGCGACCGCCATGACGCCGACCATGACATAGGGTTCTCGCAACTGTTCCGACGGCTCGAAGCGTTCACGGTAGATCGCGATCGCCTCCATCAGCTGGTCCGGGGCGAAATGCGAGGCGAAGGCGTAAGGAAGGCCGAGTGCCGCGGCGAGGTGGGCGCTGTAGAGGCTCGACCCCAGAAGCCAGAGCGGTACGTTGCTGTTGCTGCCGGGAACGGCGATCACCGTCTGCTCCTCCTGGCGCGGCCCGAGCAGGCGCTGCAGCTCGATGATGTCGTGCGGGAAGCTCTCGGCGGAGGCTTCGAGATTGCGGCGCAGAGCACGTGCCGTGCGCATGTCGGTGCCCGGTGCACGGCCGAGGCCGAGATCGACGCGGCCGGGAAAGAGCGCTTCCAGCGTGCCGAACTGCTCGGCGATGACGAGCGGCGAGTGATTGGGCAGCATGACGCCGCCGGACCCGAGGCGGATGCGCGAAGTGGCCGCCCCGACATGGGCGATCACGATCGACGTGGCGGCGCTGGCGATCCCCGGCATTCCGTGGTGCTCGGCGAGCCAGAAGCGGTTGTAACCGCAAGCCTCGGCCTTCTGCGCCATCCGCCGCGACGCCTCCAGCGCCTCGCCGACGGTGTGTCCCTCGGCGACCGGTGAAAGGTCGAGGATCGAAAAAGGTATCATCGGCAGCCCCTGCGTCATGTGCTCTCGTGGTCGGAGAACTCTATTTAGAAAGCCGGATCGCGATTGCCACCCCGAGGCCGGCGCCGCGTCGATCACGATCCCTTGTTGTTGAATGTTTTTGTTTTGTTCACATTTCACTGGCAAACCTTCCGGGAGACGGAATAGGGTGAGCCATGCAAAGTGCGATTCGCATCATCGGTATCGATCCGGGCCTCAGGCGCACCGGCTGGGGTGTCATCGAGACGCTCGGCAACAGCCTGCGTTTCGTCGCTTCCGGCACCGTCACCTCGGACGGCGACATGGATCTCGCCTCGCGCCTCTGCCAGTTGCATGACGGGCTCGCCGAGATCGTGCATTCCTACCGGCCCGACGAGGCCGCCGTCGAACAGACCTTCGTCAACAAGGACGCGGTCGCGACACTGAAACTCGGCCAGGCGCGTGGCGTCGCCATGCTGGTTCCGGCCCG
>DATGWU010000593.1:0-28564 GCA_035299345.1 Rhizobium sp. | reverse complement strand
GTCATCGGCGAACTCAATCTCGACGGAACGATTGCGTCGATTGCCGGTGCGTTGCCTGCCGCGATCGGCGCAAATGCGCTCGGCAAGGGCTTGATCTGCCCAGCCGACAGCGGACCCGAGGCGGCCTGGGCCGGGGCGGAGATGGATATCTTGGCGCCACGCAGTCTGATCGCGCTCGCCAACCACTTTCGGGGAACCCAGGTCCTGTCGCGACCGGAACCGGCGGTCCGTGCACTTGCTGCCAATCTGCCCGATCTCGCAGACATTCGCGGTCAGGAAAGTGCGAAGCGCGCGCTCGAAGTGGCGGCGGCGGGCGGTCACAACCTGCTGATGGTCGGCCCGCCCGGTTCCGGCAAGTCCATGCTGGCCTCGCGCCTGCCCTCGATCCTGCCTGCGCTCTCCGCGCCGGAGCTTCTTGAAGTCTCGATGATCCATTCGATCGCCGGGCAGCTGTCCGGCGGCAAACTTTCCGACCGCCGCCCGTTTCGCACGCCGCATCATTCCGCCACGATGGCGGCCCTCGTCGGCGGCGGGCTGCGGGCAAAGCCCGGAGAGGCGTCGCTTGCCCACAAAGGTGTGCTTTTTCTCGACGAGTTACCGGAGTTTGCGCCGCAGGTTCTTGATGCCCTGAGGCAGCCGCTCGAAACGGCCGAGTGCGTGATCGCCCGCGCCAACCATCGGGTCACGTATCCCGCCGATTTCCAGCTGATCGCAGCCATGAACCCGTGCCGTTGTGGGCTGGCGGGTGAGCCCGGACACACCTGCGCAAGAGGGCCGCGCTGCCTTACCGAATACCAGGGACGTATTTCCGGTCCTCTGATGGACCGGATCGATATCCGCATCGACGTTCCGGCGGTTGCTGCAACCGATCTCATCCGTCCGATGGCGGCCGAGCCCAGCGCCGAGGTCGCCCGACGTGTCCAGCGGGCACGAGACCGGCAACGGGAGCGCTTCGAAGCGGCCGACGTGCCCGAGGTTGCGACCAATGCCCGTTGTTCCACGGCCTTGATCGAAGTCCTCGCGGAACCGGATCCTGCCGCGCTGCAGCTCCTGCGCGATGCGGCGGAGAAGTTCCGCTTTTCGGCCCGCGGTTATCATCGTGTTCTGAAGGTCGCCCGCACGCTCGCCGATCTCGACGGCGCCGATCGGCTCGGGCGCATCCATGTCGCCGAGGCGATTTCCTATCGCATCCCGTCCGAGCGGCTGTCGGCGGCGGCGTAGACAGTCAAAATCGCGGCCGCCCGAAGAGCGGCCGCGACTGGTGGCAGATGACTGGTGATGGCGGATCGCGAAGGCGCTTGCCTCAGCCTCCGAGCCCCTCGAACAGTGCAGTCGAGAGATAGCGCTCGGCAAAGGAGGGGATCACGACGACGATGGTCTTTCCGGCACTTTCGTCGCGTTGGCCGATTTTGATTGCCGCCGCGAGCGCCGCCCCGGAGGAGATGCCGACCGGCACACCCTCGAGACGGGCGACCAGACGTGCGTTCTCGAAAGCTTCATCGTTCGTCACTGTCACGACTTCGTCATAGATCGTGGTGTCGAGGATCTTCGGAGCGAAGCCCGCACCGATGCCCTGGATCTTATGCGGCCCCGGATTGCCGCCGGAGAGAACCGGGCTGTCCGCAGGCTCGACGGCAACGACCTTGAGTGAGGGCTTGCGGGCTTTCAGCACCTGGCCGACGCCGGTGATGGTGCCGCCGGTACCGATGCCGGAGACGAAGATGTCGACGGCACCGGCGGTATCGTTCCAGACCTCCTCAGCCGTCGTCTTGCGGTGAATCTCAGGGTTGGCCGGGTTTTCGAACTGTTGCGGGATGACGGCGTCGGGCATCTCGGAAACGAGTTCTTCTGCCTTGGCGATCGCCCCCTTCATGCCTTTCGGTCCCTCGGTCAGCACCAGTTCCGCACCAAGCAGCGCCAGCATTTTGCGGCGTTCGATCGACATGGTTTCCGGCATGGTGAGGATCAGTCGGTAACCTTTGGCGGCGGCTGCAAAGGCAAGTGCAATGCCGGTGTTGCCGGAGGTGGGTTCGACCAGCACCGTCTTGCCGGGAGTGATCTTGCCCTGTTGCTCGAGCGACTCGATCATGGCGAGACCGATGCGATCCTTGACCGAGGCGAGAGGATTGAAGAATTCGAGCTTGGCGAGTAGGTTCGCCTTCACGCCCTTTTCCTTCGCCAGCTTGTCGAGCCGTACGATCGGCGTGTCGCCGATGGTTTCGAGAATTGAGCCGTAAACGCGGCCGCGGCCGGGCTTCTTCGTGTCGGACATGGTGCTCTCCCTCAAGGTGGTTTTGGTGAGCGCACAATAGGATCAAAGTCCGCACCGGGCTAGAACCCTTTGCCTACGGCAAGGCGTCACGGGAGAAAAAACGCGCCGGCCGGGCGGAGGTCCCAAATATTTATTTCAGCCTGCCCGGGCGGCGATGTACGCGGCGGTACTCGCCAGAACGCTGCCCGCCACGCGGTTCAGAAGTTTGAGCGCAGAAGGCTGCTTGAGCAGCACGCGCGCGCGAGCCGCGAGCACGATATAGGGGATGAGCACGGCCATCAGAACAACGGAGGTGATTCCGGCGAGTGCGGCATAGTCCGTCGGCCCGATCGCCTCGAGCGGGATCAGCGTCGGCACCAGCGCGACGTAGAAGAGCATGGTCTTCGGATTGCCGAGTGTCACCAAGAGGCCGGAGAGGAAGGAGGAGCCAAGGCCACCACCCTTGTGCGCCTGGACCTCCTGCGGCAGCAGGCCGGCCGTCCAGAGCTTGTAGGCGATGTAGCCGAGGTAGGCGGCCCCGGCGTACTTGATGACGAGGAAGGGCGTCACGAATGTTTGCGCGAGGTAGGAAAGACCGAGGACGACCGCCGTCAGGTAGCAGAGATCGCCGAGGATTAGTCCAAGTCCCATGAAGAAGGTCGGACGGAAGCCCGAGCCGAGCGCCCGCGCTACGATTGCAGTCATGCCGGGGCCGGGAATGGCCGCCGCGATGAACAGTGCGCCGGCATAGGCAAGCAGCGTGGAGAGGGTCATGACAGGCTCCCCGATCGGATGAACAAGTGTTCGCACCGCTAACTGATCAGCATCAAACTTGCAATGGTGACACGATCATTGTTGCCGGTCTCGCTTCCGTCTGCTTACCAGTTGTGCAACCCTTCAACGAAGAGACCAGTCATGCCGTCCACTGCCTCGCTTCTCGCCTTTGGCCTAATCTGTCTCGGTATGGTGCTTACCCCGGGACCGAACATGATCTACCTCGTGTCGCGGTCGATCTGCCAGGGACCCGCGGCGGGCCTGATCTCGCTCGGGGGTGTGGCCGTCGGCTTCGTTGTCTATATGCTGTCGGCTGCCCTCGGCATCACCGTACTGGTGCTCGCGGTGCCTTACGCCTATGACGCGCTGCGGCTTGCGGGGGCCGCCTATCTCGCCTGGCTGGCGTGGCAGGCATTGCGACCGGGCGGGCGCTCGCCCTTCCAGGTCCGCGAGCTGCCAAAGGATTCCTCCCGGCGCCTGTTCACGATGGGATTCGTCACAAGTCTGCTAAACCCGAAAGTTGCCGTGCTGTACCTGTCGCTGCTGCCGCAGTTCATCGATCCGTCCGCCGGCAGCGTGTTTGTTCAGTCGGTGGTTCTCGGTTTCACCCAGATTACGATCAGTGTCACCGTCAATGCCATGATCGCGGTCAGCGCTGGCGCAATCGCGCTCTTTCTCGCCGGGCGGCCGTTGTGGGTGGTCGCGCAGCGGTGGCTGATGGGAACGGTTCTCGCCGGGCTTGCAGTGCGGATGGCAATGGAAGCCCAGCGCTGAAGGTCAGAATATCGGCCGCATGAAGCTCCGCTCATAACTGAGGATGCAACGGGTCTCCTCCGCATAGGCGAAAGCCGACTGGCATTCCGCGTCGTCGGCCATCTTCTGCCGGTACGTCTCGTAGTCGGCCAGTGAAGGAAAGCTGAACAGCGCCAGCGCGATGTTGTTTGCGCCCTCGTGTGGCAGGAAGTAGCCGTGATGCGTGCCGCCGAGCCGCTCGACCAGCGGTATCCAGAGCCGCGCATAGTGCTCGAACTCCTTCGCCTTGTACGGATCGATCACGTAGCGGAGATAGCAGGTTATCATCGTTGCGGCGCCTTTCTTTTCGGCAGGAGAAGCGCTTTCGGTGCCAGATTGAGCGTGGTCGCGATGGCCGCGAAGAGGATTGCTGCGCCGCCGAGCGCCTGCACGGGCGTCAATACATGTCCGAAGGCATACATGTCCACGATCACCGCCACGACGGGATAGAGGAAGGACAGCGTGCCGGTCAGCACGACCGGCAGTTTCTGGATCGCCGAATAGAGGAACGCGTACATGATCCCGGTGTGAACGATGCCGAGGGTTGCCACCATCGCCCAGTTTTGCGGTGCTGTGGGCAGGTTGTGCCAGTCGGCGAGCGGCGCCAGCAGGACCACGCCTGTGCCGACCTGGATCAGCGCGATCAGATAGGGGGAGGTGCCCTTGAGCCACTTGGTTACAAAGGCCACCACGGCATAGCAGAAGGCCGCGACGACCGCGAGCAGGATGCCCAGCAGATAGTCGCCCTGCGCGTTCTCTTCCGCCGGCGGCCCCGAAAGGGTCATCGCCAGCATCCCGGCGAAGGCAAGCCCCAGCCAGACGAGCTTGTTGGTCGAGACCTTTTCGCCGAGGAAGAGCACGCCGAGACCGACAAGCATGAATGGCTGAACGTTGTAGACGATCGTCGCTGCCGAGATGGAAGCGAGCGGATAGGCGGAGAAGAGGGCGAGCCAGTTGAGAACGAGTGCGACGCCACCGATCATCGCCAGAAGCAGAGTGCGTCCGCGAATAACGGCAAGGACGCCGGCGCGATATGCGAGCAATGCCAGAACCGGGGCGCCGATGAGGCATCTCAGGAAGACGACGTTTGCGGGCGATTGCCCCGACTGCAGCACAAACCAGCCGATCGTGCCGGACAGCACCATGGCAACGGTCATATCGAGGATTCCGCTCTTGATTGTGGGTGACATGGCAACCTCCTTGGGATGGTTGCAGTCTAGCGAAGGAAACGGCATAATTGCTTCATCGGAATGAGGTGAATGCTCCGGAGCTCAGAATAAAGTTAGGTGATTATCCCATGAACGTGAATTTTCTTCAGCCCCTTGATCTCGTCGACCGGAAGATTGTCGAAGCGCTTGCCGGAGATGCGCGTCTTCCGCTCAAGGAGCTTGCTGCTCGCGCAGGGCTCTCCTCTCCGGCCTGCTCGGAGCGGTTGCGACGGCTCGAAGAGCGCGGCGTGCTGACCGGATACGGCGCGGATGTGGAACTGGAAGCGCTCGGCTACCCCCTGCAGGCGATTGTCCGTGTCCGGCCGCTGCCGGGCATGCTGCATGTGGTCGAAAAGCTGATCCAGGAGACGCCGGAAATCACCGAAGCCGACAAGGTGACGGGTGACGACTGCTTCATCTGCCGCATGGCCCTGCGCAGCATGACTGATCTCGATCGTATACTTGACCGGATCGCGGAACGTGCCCAGACGAACACGGCCATGATCAAGTCCACGACCGTCAAGCGCCGTCTGCCGCCGGTCGTCTAGACGCCGGTCGAACCGAAACCGCCTGCACCGCGCATGGTCGTGGAGGTCTCCGTGACTTCCGTGACGAGCGCCTGAGTGACCGGTGCAATCACCATCTGGGCGATCCGCATGCCGCGGACGATCTCGAAGACCTCGTCGCCGAGATTGACGAGAAGCACCTTCACCTCACCGCGATAGTCGCTGTCGATGGTACCCGGCGTGTTGAGGCACGTGACGCCGTTCTTGAAAGCGAGCCCTGACCGCGGACGTATTTGCGCCTCGAAGCCTCCGGGGATCTCCATGATGAAGCCGGTCGGCACCAGCGCTCGCTGGCCGGGCACAAGCGTCATAGGCGCGCCCTCGGCGACGGCCGCGCGCAAGTCCATGCCGGCGGCCCCCGCCGTCTCGTAGGAGGGCAGTGGGATGCCCTCACCGTGGGCAAGACGGACGAGCTTGAGGGTTGGTCGAATGTCGCTGTGGATGTTCATGCCTCCATTACTTTGCGCGCGATCTCCCGAGGTCAATTGCAATGCCGGCCTTTAGTCGCTAGATACGCGGCAATTCACAGGATTCACATTCATGGCTGAAACGCTTGCAGAGGCGGTATCCCGCCGCCGCACCTTCGCGATTATTGCGCACCCGGACGCGGGTAAGACGACGCTCACCGAAAAGCTGCTGCTGTTCGGCGGGGCGATCCAGCTCGCGGGCGAGGTGAAGGCGAAGAAGGACCGCATCCAGACGCGCTCCGACTGGATGAAGATCGAGCGCGAGCGCGGCATCTCGGTCGTCACCTCGGTCATGACCTTTGAATACGACGGCAAGGTCTTCAACATCCTCGATACGCCCGGTCACGAAGACTTCGCCGACGACACGTATCGCACGCTGACGGCAGTGGACGCCGCGGTCATGGTGATCGATGCCGCCAAGGGTATCGAGCCGCGAACGCTGAAGCTCTTCGAAGTCTGCCGCATGCGCGACATTCCGATCATCACGTTCGTCAACAAGATGGACCGTGAAAGCCGTGATCCCTTCGAAATCCTTGATGAGGTGGAGGAGAAGCTCGCTCTCGACACCGCACCCGTCACCTGGCCGGTCGGCCGCTCGAAGACCTTCTGTGGCTCCTACAATCTGGCAGACAACACGTTCCGCGGCTCCGACACTCAGGTCGAGCCGTTGAAGGTCAACGGTCCGCAGAGCATTGCCGAGCACCTGCCGGAAAACGAACGTCAGGCCTTCATCGAGGAGCTGGAACTTGCCCAAGAGGCCTGCCGGCCGTTTGACCGCAAGGCCTTTCTCGAAGGCCACATGACGCCGGTCTTCTTCGGCTCGGCTCTGCGCAACTTCGGTGTACGCGATCTCATCAACGCGCTCGGCGCATTCGCGCCGCCGCCGCGCGATCAGGTGGCGGACATTCGCACGGTACACGCTGCCGAAGACCGGATGACGGCCTTCGTCTTCAAGATCCAGGCGAACATGGACCCCAACCATCGCGACCGCATCGCCTTTGCCCGCATCTGCTCTGGCAAGCTGGAGCGCGGCATGAAGGCGCGGCTGGCTCGCACCGGCAAGCAGATGGGTCTCACGGCGCCCCAATTCTTCTTCGCTTCCCAGCGACAGCTTGCCGACACCGCCTATGCAGGCGATGTCGTCGGCATTCCGAACCACGGCACGCTCCGCATCGGCGATACGTTGACTGAAGGCGAGCCTCTGGTCTTCCAGGGCGTGCCGAACTTCTCGCCGGAAATCCTGCGCCGTGTGCGGCTCGAGGACGCGATGAAGGCGAAGAAGCTCAAGGAAGCGCTGCAGCAGATGGCGGAAGAGGGCGTCGTCCAGCTCTTCCAGCCGGAAGATGGATCGCCGGCGATCGTCGGCGTGGTCGGCGCACTGCAGCTCGACGTCCTCAAGGAGCGACTTTCGGCGGAATACGGCCTGCCGGTTTCCTTCGACATGCCGCGCTTCTCCGTTTGCCGCTGGATTTCGGCCGATCAGCCGGGCGAACTCGAAAAGTTCATGACCCAACAGCGCGGCAACATGTGCCGTGACCTCGACGGCGATCCAGTCTTCATGGCGCAGGACGCGTTTTCGCTTCGCTACGAGGCGGAGCGCTACCCCGCGATCAAGATGGTCGCCATCAAGGAATATCACGTCGCCAAGGCGGCGTGAGTTCCTAGCGGCCGGCGAGCGCCAGACGCAATCCGAGGGCCGCGAAAGCGCCGGCAAACGATCGACGCAGCCACAGCTGCAGCCGAGGCCGGCTGATGACGTGGCGCCGCGTGGCCGCGGCGAAGATGCCGTAGCCTATGAAGACTACAAAGGTCAGTCCCATGAAGACGCCGGCCAGCGCAAGCATGTGCAGGGACGCGTTCGGCGTGTTCGCCGGAACGAATTGCGGCAGGAAGGCGAGGAAGAAGAGCGACAGCTTCGGATTGAGGATGTTGAGGAGCAGGCCGTCGGTGATGATCTTGCCTGCTCCCGATGATGCGCGAGCCGAGGTGACCTGAAGCACACCCTCGTCCCGCCATATGCCCCATGCGATGAAGAGCAGATAGGCGACGCCGAGATACTTGACGGCCTGGAACGCGAGGGCGCTCGTGTGAAGGAGTGCGGCAAGGCCGGTGACGCTCGCCACGACATGGGGGATGATGCCGAGCGTGCAGCCGAAGGCGGCGATCACACTCGCCCGCCAGCCGGCGCCGAGACCATAGGCGATCGTGTAGATGACACCGGTGCCGGGCAGAAGGATGATAATCAGCGACGTCACGAGGTATTCTGGGGTCATAGCGGCTCTCCTTGCATGGGAGGGCAAAGCAGACACCAGAACGCCGATGCGGGTCTTGAACGGAATTGCGGCTGGCTCTCAGTGGACGGCCGCGGCATAGGCGCCGGGCGTGACCCCGTATCGCTGGACGAAGGCGCGAGTCATGTGACTCTGATCGGCGAAGCCGCTTGCCGCTGCCGCCTCCGCAAGTGGAGAGCCCGCGTCGATCATGCGCCGAGCCAAGTCGATCCGCCTCTGGATCTGGTAGGCGTGCGGCGTGAAACCGGTCTGCCGTACGAATGCCCGAAGCAGCTGGAACTTGCTGACGCCCGCTTCCTGCGCAAGGTCGGTGAGGGTGATCGGATGCGCAGGGTCGTCATCCAGCCGTGTCGCGGCGCGCCGGATGCCGGCATTCGTCGCTGCGACAGCCGTCGCGCGCGGTCGTAGCATGGAGGCGACAAGTGCCAGAAGTTCTGTCTCGCTCGCGAGAAGCGCCCCGTCGTCTGCCGTCACGGCGGCGAAGAACTGTCGAAAGCGCCCCGCGAGACGTGCGTCCCGGATGACCGGATGTTCGAACTCGAACGTCCCCCTGCCGCCCTCGGTGATCTCCAGTGTCGCGGCCGCTATCGTCTCGGGCAGGAGGTAGAGCATCTGCCAGAAACGACCGTAGTCACCGATCGGTGCACCGTCGTGCACTTCGCCGGGATTGACGGTGATGATGTCGCCGGGGCCCGCCTCGACGATGCCCCGTCCGCTCAGGGATCTCTGCGCACCACGGCGAATGATCCCGATCCCGAAGGCGTCGTGGGTGTGGCGCGGGAAGCTGTGTCGCGTGTCGGCAGTCACTGCGGTCACGCCGAAAAGCGCGGTGTTCGCAATTTGGAATCGGCCCTTACTCATGCGCACGACGGCTCCGATGTGCTGCCAAGATGAACTCTGCCGGCATCATGCACAGTGCCAGCTTCGTCTTCCAGCGGCAACCGCCCTGCGACTGCCTGCGTGACAGCTGCGGCGATCTGTGCGACAGGAAGGCGAGACAGGGGCGTCCACCGGAAGGTTGGGCTGAGAAGAACCCTTTGAACCTGAACCAGATCATGCTGGCGGAGGGAGTCGTTTTGGGAGTGAAGGCCGCTGGTGCCCAGTCCCGCGACCTTTCCGTAGGGAAAGGCTGATGATGAGTGTTCTTCCGAACGCAGACAATACACCGCGGGCACCGGTGATCGCCAACGCCCTTTCCATTGCCGGTTCCGATCCCTCAGGCGGTGCCGGCATCCAGGCCGATCTCAAGACGTTTTCGGCACTGGGCGTCTACGGTATGGCGGTGGCAACCGCCCTGACGGCACAGAACACGCGAGGCGTGACTGGCATACACGTCGTACCGCCGGATTTCGTTGCAGAGCAGATTCGGTCCGTCTTCGCCGACATAAGGGTGGGCGCCGTGAAAATCGGCATGACCGCCAATGCGGCGATTGCAGGAGCCGTCGCCGACGTGCTCGCGCGTCACGCCGATATGCCTGTCGTTCTCGATCCAGTGATGATCGCCAAGGGTGGCGCGCCACTACTGACGGATGATGCGGTGACGGTCCTGAAAACACGGCTCCTGCCGCTCGCCACAGTCGTCACGCCGAACCTGCCGGAGGCGGCGGCTCTTCTCGGTGAGCCCGAGGCCCGCGATCGCGACGAGATGGCCGGTCAGGCGCTGCGACTCGTGGGGCTTGGCGCGAACATGGCGTTGGTCAAGGGCGGGCATCTTCCGGGAAACGACAGCCCGGATGTGCTCGCCTCTGCGGCGGGCCTCACCTGGTTCGAGGCGCCGCGCGTTGCGACCCGCAACACGCACGGTACCGGCTGCACGCTGTCGAGCGCGATCGCTGCCGAGCTTGCCAAGGGAGCATCGCCGGAGGAAGCCGTCGCGGTGGCCAAGACCTATGTCGCGGGAGCGATCGATGCCGCGGATGCCTTGAACGTGGGTTCCGGACACGGGCCTGTGCACCACTTTCATGCGCTCTGGAAAAGCGAAGGCGCAGCGTGACAGACCAGACTGTCAGGGCATCTGCGAGTCGAGTGTGATCTCCTCGCCGTCGATGGCGAACGTGCCGTAGCCGCGATGGTGAATGGTTCGCGGTGCAGTTTGGGCGGGATCGTACCAGGCCTTCACCACCTCCAGCACGAAGAGATTGTAGCGGGGCACGAAACCCTGATCGACCACGCGGCATTCGAGGTTCGCGAAGCATTCGCCGATCAGCGGCGCACGCACTTCTTCAGCGGGCAGCGGCGTCAGGCCGATCGTCGCGAACTTGTCGGTATCCCGGCCGGAGCAATTCCCGACCGCGACGACCTTCTCGGCAAGCTCGACCGTCGGAATGGCGATCACGCATTCCCCAGTCTGCTGAAGTGCGTGAAAGCTGTGGTCCGCCCCGCTGACGATGCATGCGATCATCGGCGGAGTAAATTCCATCATCATGTGCCAGGACATGGCCATGACGTTCGGGCGTTCGTTTTCCGAGGTCGTCAGGAGGACGACCGGACCGGGCTCGATGAGCTGGTAGACCTTGGCAAGCGGAAACTCCTTCATGGCGGTCCTTCTCCTGTCAGCGAGTCCGCCTCTTGCATTCAGTCCCCGTCCTTGCCGGGCAGGGCGCGGATGTCGTGGACGAACGGTAATGCCGAACGCAGCCAGAACTGTCGGCCCGGAATCAACTCCCGGCGCTGGCGGATCGTGCCGATGCGAATGCCGATCCGGGCGTCGCTTGCATCGCCACTGGCGCGATAGATCGGCGAGCCGCATTTCGGGCAGAAGTATTGCACACTAACCGCACCACTGTCGCCGATCTTTGTGTAGGCTTTCGGCGCGTTGCCGCGAAGGATAAGACGGTCGCGGGTCGCCGCAACCGTGACACGGTAGGCACTGCCTGTCAGTGCCTGGCAGTCCGTGCAGTGGCAGATCGAGACTTGAGTAGGGTCGATGTCCGCCTCGTAACGCACGTAACCGCAGTGACATTGCCCATCGATATGCATCGGCGCACCTCCCTCGGGTTCTTCCATGGAACCTAGGGCGGATCGCCGCAATTTCGAACACAGTATCCGACGGCGCCGGACGTGGAGCCCGGCGCCGTCCTTTGCTGCAGCCTAGTGATCGGCCTTGATGAAGGTCCCGTTCTGCAGGTCACGCATTGCCTGCATCAACTCCTCGCGCGTGTTCATAACGATCGGTCCGTGCCAGGCGACCGGCTCCCGGATTGGCTTGCCGGTGACGAGCAGGAACCGGATACCCTCCTCGCCGGCCTGTACCGTCACCTCGTCGCCAGTGTCGAACACAACGAGCGTGCGGTTGCCGGAAAGATCCCGAATGTTGAGTTCCTGGCCTTGGTACTCTTTCTCGACCTTCACGCCGAAAGGCTTGGAGGCATCGCGGAAGGTGCCCGAGCCGGCGAAGATATAGGCGAATGCGGACCGATAGGTGTCGACCGGGAAGCTCTTCCGCGTGCCCGGCGGAACCGAGATGTCGAGATAGACGGGCTCGGCCGCGATGCCGTCGACCGGACCCATCTTGCCCCAGAAGTCTCCCGTGATGACGCGGACAGCCGTGCCGTCGTCGTCGACGATCACGGGGATGTCCGCGCTCTTGATGTCCTGATAGCGCGGTGCGGTCATCTTCAGCGACGACGGCAGGTTGGCCCAGAGTTGGAAACCGTGCATTCTGCCGGCGAAATCGCCTTTCGGCATCTCCTGATGCATGATGCCGCTTCCCGCCGTCATCCACTGTACGTCCCCGGCGCCGAGCAGGCCCTGATTGCCGAGGCTGTCACCATGCTCGACCGTACCGGCGAGCACGTAGGTGATGGTCTCGATGCCGCGATGGGGGTGCCACGGAAAGCCGCGGATGTAATCCGACGGAGTGTCATTGCGGAAATCGTCCATCATCAGGAAGGGATCGGTCATCGACGGATCGCCGAAGCCGAAGACGCGATGCAGTTTGACGCCGGCCCCTTCCATCGTGGGTGTGGCGCGACTTTCATGTTTCACAGGTCGAATGGACATTGGATTGCTCCTTCCGAGCGGAATTTCAGTTGCCCCCAATATAGGGAAATCCGGCGGGTGGCGAAGACCGTTCCCCGGAACGCAGTGTTCACAGAACGCAATCCTCCGGCGCAAAATGTGATCGCGCCGGCCAGTCAAAATTCGGCCGCGAATGGGCTATTTAGCTTTCGTTATCCAATTCAGGCAAAAATAGTTAATCCCTTGCCGCCATTGGCGGAACGCATCCGGAGTCTATTGCAGCATGTGTCGCTGGGCAGCCTATCGCGGTCAACCGATCTATCTTGAAGAGCTCGTCACCTCGCCCGCGCATTCCCTGATCGAGCAGTCCCACTGCGCGACCCGCGCGAAGACGGCGACCAATGCAGACGGTTTCGGCATTGCCTGGTATGGGGATCGCCCGGAGCCTGGACGTTTCCGCGATGTTCTGCCGGCTTGGTCGGACTGCAATCTAAAGAGCATGGCACGGCAGATCCGTTCACGTCTCTTTCTGGCGCATGTCCGTGCGGCGACGCACGGTTCCACGCGTCGGGACAACTGCCATCCCTTCGTCTGTGACACCTGGTCCTTTATGCACAACGGTCAGATCGACCACTTCGATCGTTTGCGTCGGTCGATGGAATCGATGCTGGACGACGAACACTTCAATGCGCGCGTCGGCACGACCGACTCCGAACTCCTGTTCCTGCTCGCCCTGCAGTTCGGCATGCGCGAGCGGCCTCTCGCCGCCATGGCCGAGGCAATAGGCTTTGTCGAACAACTGAGCATCAATCTGACCGGCAGCGTAAAGGTGCGGTTTACTGCGGCCTTTTCCGACGGGCATACGCTTTACGCGGTGCGCTATGCGACTGACGCCTACGCGCCGACCCTGTTCGCAGCCCCGATGGGGGAGGGCGGGCACTGCCTCGTTTCCGAGCCGCTCAACGACGACACCGACGCCTGGATGGAGATTCCGGCCGGCAGTGCAGTGACGCTTCCGGAAAAGGGGATCGAGGTTACCCGCTTCCAGCCGTCCGTGGACGGGGTGGCGGTGATGAAGCCGGCGATGGCGAGCTGACCACGCTCGTCTTTAGACCGGAATGCCGAGTTCTGTTCGGAGCTTTTTCGTGAGACCGGCGGCGACCAGATCGTAGGAGCGCCTTAAGTAGTGGCGCAGTTCATCGTCCGACAGCGGCGCGACCGGCGCGACGGCGACCCATTTGCGCTTGGCGAAATAAGGTGCCTGACCGACGCCGTCGAGGGCGGTCAGGATCTCGAAACTCTCCTCGCTGACCTTGAACGCGATCTTGGCGCCATCGTCATTGAGGGCCGCGAATACCTTGTCGCCGACCTTGGCAACGCGGGACTCCCATTGGTCCACGAGGGTCACGCCGGCCAATCCGGTGACGAAGGCGTCGAAGTCCGCCCGTTCGAAAAGGGTCATCGAACTGCTCCTTGCTTCTGTGTCAAACGTCCGGCGATCCAGTTTGCCAGACGCTCGGCAACGGCATCCTTGTCGAGCTCCGGCCACTCCTCGACGCCGGTCGTACTGATCAGTTTCACCCGGTTGCGCGTGCCGCCCATGATTCCGGTTTCCGGAGAGACGTCGTTGGCCACGATCAGGTCGGCGCCCTTCTTTTCGAGCTTGATGCGACCATTCTGTTCGACGTCCTGGGTTTCCGCCGCAAAGCCGACCACGATTGCCGGACGCTTCTCGTGATGTCCAACGGTTTTCAGGATGTCAGGATTCTCGGTGAGTTGCAGCGGAGCGGGTGCCTCCCCCGGCGTTTTCTTGATCTTCTGACCGGCGGATGCCGCCACGCGCCAGTCAGCGACCGCGGCGACCATGACCGCGATATCTGCTGGCAGACGCGAAATAACCGCATCCCGCATTTCCTCCGCCCGCTCGACGTGAAGGGTGGTGACGCCGGCGGGATCTGGAATGGTTACGGGGCCGGATATGAGGGTGACCTCTGCGCCGAGCTTCGCCAGCGCCGCTGCAATCGCGTGGCCCTGCCGTCCTGACGAACGATTGGCGATGTAGCGCACCGGGTCGATCGGCTCGTGGGTGGGGCCGGAGGTGACGATTGCCGTCCTGCCGGCAAGCGGTTTCGGGCCGGTGTCCAGAAGGGCTTCTACTGCCGCAACGATATCGAGCGGCTCTGCCATGCGACCGAGCCCCCGTTCGCCGGCCTCCGCCATTTCGCCTTCCGCAGGACCGACGAAAGTTACGCCATCCTCCTTCAGGAGCTTAATGTTACGGCGCGTCGCCGGATTCGACCACATCATGGGGTTCATGGCCGGTGCCATCAGCACGGGGCGCGAGCGTGCAAGCATCACGGTCGAGGCAAGATCATCGGCAAGGCCGGTGGCCACCTTCGCGATCAGGTCGGCAGTGGCCGGGGCCACGACGATCAGGTCGCACTCCCGCGCAAGGCGGATATGGCCGACATCCTGCTCGTCTTCCCGGGAGAAGAGATCGGTGTAGACATGGCTCGCGGAGAGCGCGCCGACGGCAAGCGGAGTGACGAACTCCTGTGCGGCCCGCGTCATGACCGGCCGGACCGTCGCGCCGCGCTCGCGCAGCCGACGGATCAGGTCAAGGCTCTTGTAGGCGGCGATGCCGCCGGAAATGATAAGCAGGATGCGTTTGGCGGATAAGCTCATCTGATGGTCCGGTCGGTGGTTTGCGCGAACCTAGCGCAAGGCTCGGCAAATCGAAATCGATTTTCGCGCACCCGCGCGCCGTCGGCCTCGGCGCCGGATCAGCTGATCTGAACGGCGATGTAGACGAGCGACGCGGCAATGACCCAGAGCGCCAGTCGGCCGAGCCTGCCGTGGCGCGCCTCGGAGCGCCCGATCGCGTCCGTGGTTTCCCGGTCGAGGCGCAGGCCGTTTTCGCTCATGGCCATCAGTTCGGCGTGGAATTTCTCGGTCTTCACCGCGATCTCCGGGATCGCTTCGGCGAGCCGAACGGCCGCGTGCAATCCGTCCTTCAGGTCGGTGACGATCCTCTTCGGGCCGAGATTGTCGCGAATCCAGCCGGAAACGACCGGCTCGGAGGCCTTCCACATGTTGAATTGCGGATTGAGCATGCGTGCCACCCCCTCGACCACCACCATGGTCTTCTGCAGCATCACGAGTTCGGGGCGGGTCGCCATGTCGAAGAGCTCGGTGACCTCGAAGAGCAGCGTCAGCAGCCGTCCCATCGAAATCGTCTCGGCCGGCTGGCCGTGGATCGGCTCGCCGATGGCGCGGATCGCCTGCGCGAAGCTCGCGACATTGTGGTGGGAGGGAACGTAGCCGGCTTCGAAATGCACCTCCGCGACACGCAGATAGTCGCGGGTGATGAAGCCATAGAGGATCTCCGCCAGGAAGCGTCGTTCCTTCTTGCCGAGCCGACCGGCGATCCCCAGGTCGACGGCGACGATCATGCCGCTTTCGTCGACGAAGAGGTTACCGGGGTGCATGTCGGCGTGGAAGAAGCCGTCGCGCAGCGTGTGGCGCAAGAAGGACTGGATCAGCGTGTCGGCAAGCGCGTTGAGGTCGTAGCCCGCGGCCCTGAGTGCCTCGACGTCGGACATCTTGATGCCGTCGATCCACTCCATGGTGACGACGTCACGCCCGGTACGTTCCCAGTCGACGGCGGGGACCCGAAAGCCCGGATCGCTCTTCGTATTTTCGGCAAGCTCGGACAGGGCGGCGGCCTCGAGCCGAAGGTCCATCTCGACCTTGGTGGTCTGCTCGAGCGTCCGCGTCACTTCGACCGGCCTCAGTCGTCGCATGTGCGGAAGAAAGCGCTCCTGCAGGCGCGAGACGATGTACATCGCCTCGAGATCGGAGGCGAAGCGCCGGCGGACACCGGGACGGATGACCTTGATCGCAACCTTCCGGCGGCCCTGACCTGTCTCGACCTCGCCGAGATGAACCTGGGCGATCGAGGCGGCCGCGATCGGCTCATCGAAGGAGGCATAGAGTTCGCCGACGGGACGCCCGAGCGACTCGCGTATGGAGAGCTTGGCGGCTTCGGTCGGGAAGAAATCCATGCGGTCCTGCAGGCCGGAAAGGTCTTCCGCGATTTCCGCACCGACGACGTCGGGACGGGTCGCGAGGAACTGACCGATCTTTACATAGGACGGGCCGAGGCGAGCAACCGCCTTCGACAGACGATCCGAGCGTCGTTCGCGCATCGCGCGCTTGCGGGCAAGCAGCCCGGCGGCCGACTGTGCGAAGACGACCATCGGCGGCAGGCCTTCGGAGGGCAGGGCGGAGATCACGCCCTCGCGCACCAGAACCCAGCCGACCCGTGCAAGGCGGAAATATGCGCCGATCGTGCTCATCGTGCGTTTTCAGCCTCGATGGCTCTCTCGAGGAGGGACTTCATGGAGAATGCCCTCATCGGTCAGAGCTTCCAGCCGGAATGCAGCGCGGCGATACCACCGGTGTAGTTGGTGAAGGTGACGCGCGAGAAGCCGGCCTTCGAGATCATTGCGGCGAAATCGCGCTGGTTGGGGAACTTGCGGATCGATTCCACCAGATACTGGTAGGGCTCAGCGTCACCCGTGATCATCCGCCCGAAATGCGGGATCGCCTTGAACGACCACTCGTCATAGAACCGGTCGAGGAGCGGCATGTCGACTTCCGAAAACTCGAGTACGAGCAGGCGCCCGCCACGTTTCAGCACGCGATGGGCTTCCTTCAGCGCAGCGTCGATATGCGGCACGTTCCGGATGCCGAAAGCGATGGTATAGGCGTCGAAGCTGTTGTCCTCGAAGGGCAGCTCTTCGGCATTCGCCTCCACAAAGGTGACATTGCCGGAAAGCCCCTTCTTCGCCGCCCGTTCGGCGCCGACGGCGAGCATGGAACCATTGATGTCGAGCACGGTCGCATGGGCGAGACGGTCGGAGGCCTCGATGATGCGGAAGGCGATGTCCCCGGTCCCGCCTGCGACGTCGAGCACCTGGTAGGCCGGGTCCTTTCGCGGGTTGAGCGCAGCGACCATGGCGTTCTTCCAGACCCGGTGGAGGCCGGCGGACATGACATCGTTCATGATGTCGTAGCGCTTGGCCACCTTGTGGAAGACGTCGTTGACGAGGCCCTGCTTTTCGCCCTCCTGCACATCGCGGAAGCCATACGATGTCGCCATGCCGCCTTCGGCGGTCGTGCGGGTTTCAGCCATGTGCTCGCTCCATTGTCCTTTATGGCCGGGTGACCATAGCGAAATCGTCCAAGGCACGCTATCTGTCTCGCCGGTACCGGCTGCGACACCTTCGCGCTGGTCTATAGACCACAAGAAGCGTGGTTGAAACAGAAAGATGGGCCAGCAATGCCGGAATTGCCAGAGGTGGAGACGGTCAGAAGAGGGCTCGCGCCAGTAATGGAGGGCGCGCGCATCGGGCGCCTGGAATTGCGCCGGGCCGATCTTCGCTTTCCGTTTCCTCCGGGCTTTGCCGAGCGAGTTTCGGGAACGCGGATTGTCGGTCTCGGTCGCCGGGCGAAATACCTGCTGATCGACCTCGACAGCGGTGAGACGGTCGTTGCGCATCTCGGCATGTCCGGATCGTTCAGAGTTGAGCAGGAGACGGAAAGCGAAGTGCCGGGCGTGTTTCACCATGCCCGCTCGAAGGATGGGAAGCACGACCATGTCGTGTTTCATCTCGAAGGAGCGGAAGGAGTCTTGCGCGTCATATATAATGACCCGCGACGCTTCGGTTTCATGGATCTCCTGCCGCGCGTCGATCTCGACAATTATCCGGCGTTTCGTCAGCTCGGGCCCGAGCCGGTCGGCAATGCTCTCGACGCGGAAGGTCTGGCCGTGCGTTTTGCCGGGCGCAGCCAGCCACTCAAGGCGGCGCTGCTCGACCAGAGCAATATCGCCGGGCTCGGCAACATCTACGTCTGTGAAGCGCTCTGGCGCGCCGGGCTCTCACCGAAGAAGCCTGCCGGCGCAATGGTCACGCCGACCGGGCGGCCGAAGAGGGAGCTTTTCGGCCTCGTCGATGCCATCCGCGCAGTCATTGCCGAAGCAATCGCCGCCGGAGGCTCCTCGCTGCGTGACCACATCCGGACGGATGGAACGCTCGGCTATTTCCAGCATGCTTTCCGCGTCTATGACCGCGAAGGTCATGCTTGCGCGAACCCCGAATGCGACGGTACCGTGGCGCGCATCGTTCAGTCCGGCCGCTCGACATTCTTTTGCAGCCGTTGCCAGAAATGACCAAGGGAGAGATTGGAATGACTTATGAGACGCTGCTCGTGGAGGTTCGCGGTCGCGTGGCGATCGTCACGCTCAACAGGCCGCAGGCGCTGAACGCGCTCAATTCGACGGTGATGGAAGAACTGCGCGAGGCGCTGGCGAGCTTCCAGAAGGACGGTGATGTCGGTGCGGTCGTCCTCACCGGCTCGGAGAAGGCCTTCGCGGCCGGCGCCGACATCAAGGAAATGCAGTCTCTCGACTTTGTCGACGCCTATCTCGGCGACTTCATCAGCGGGTGGGAAGATGTTGCGGGCTTTCGCAAGCCGATGATTGCCGCGGTCTCCGGCTTCGCGCTCGGTGGTGGTTGCGAGCTTGCGATGATGTGCGACTTCATCATCGCGTCGTCTACCGCGAAGTTCGGCCAGCCCGAGATCACGCTCGGCGTCATACCCGGCATGGGCGGTTCGCAGCGTCTGACTCGGGCGGTCGGCAAGGCGAAGGCCATGGATCTCTGCCTGACCGGCCGCATGATGGACGCTGCCGAAGCCGAGCGCTCGGGGCTCGTGGCGCGCGTCGTCGAGCCGGAACGGTTGCTGGACGAAGCAATCGCCGCGGCCGAAAAGATCGCGGCTTTTTCCGCGCCTGCCGTGCTGATGGCGAAGGAAAGCGTCAATCGCGCCTTCGAGCTGACGCTGGCCGAGGGCCTGCGTTTCGAACGACGTCTTTTCCATTCTCTTTTCGCGACGGAAGATCAGAAGGAGGGCATGGCGGCCTTCGCGGAAAAGCGCAAGGCGGCGTTCAGGAACCGTTGAGGGCAAAAGCGGGCGGTTCCGGGTGGTCTTGGCGAAATTGCGCGTTGACGCCGCTCCGCTTTCCCGCTATATGCCCGCCCACAGTTAGGAAAGCTTCTGGCTTTTCCGCGATTGCTCCCGAATTGCTGAAAGCGTAGGTCGCAAGGACCCGATGCGGCGATGGCGGAGTTTGGTTAGAATTCGAAGAGAGGCATCCATGGCCAATACCACTTCGGCGAAGAAGGCGACCCGCAAGATCGCTCGCCGTACTGCAGTCAACAAGGCTCGCCGTTCGCGGGTTCGTGGTTTCATTCGTAAGGTCGAAGAGGCCATCGCTACCGGCGACGTCGCCGTAGCGCGTGACGCTCTCAAGGCCGCCCAGCCCGAGCTGCACCGTGCGGCGACCAAGGGTGTCCTCCATGCCAATACCGCATCGCGCAAGATCTCGCGTCTTGCCCAGCGCGTTAAGGCACTGGCCGTCTAATTTAAGACACAAAATCGCCACTTTTCGTCAAGCTCGGCTGCCTAGCCGGGCTTTTCGTGTTTTCTTTCATATCGTTGTCACCGGTCCGTCATATTGACAACCGCATGTCACTACGGTGACAAGAAAAAGCGTTCAAAAACAATGAATTAGCGGAGGTGCCATGGAGCGCTTCCTCTTCACTTAACGGCAGGCGGCACCAGTTTCGAGTCAAGCGAATTTTTATTTTTTTTGTCGCGAGGGGCGGCCGCGGACTGTCGTTTTTGAATCCCCTTGATTCAACAGCGATTCTTTTTCCCCTAATTGTGGCCGGCAAAAATCGGGCCGGGAGTCAATGGTTCGAACTTAATTTTGGGTAAAATTCACTGTTGATCTTGGCTTTTGATCCTGCCTAAATGGCTCCCAACGAGAGGCACGGAGTTGACCTCGGGGACGATCTGCAACTGCTGGTCAGGTGTTGAAATGTCCCGGTGGCTTTCGTAGCGGGATGGTTCTGATCCCGTTTTTTCATCCAGTGTTTGGCCTTTCATCGCAATCCGCTCGGATTGCGACGGGGTGAATTTGCGCACAGTTTCAGGGGCTGGCGAAAGCGGTAGGGGGTAGGCGAAGGCGCGGCCGAATGTCCGTTTCGAGGGTGGGCGATCGGCGAGTTTGATGAATGGAATAGGGGGACTGGCCTTGGGCCGTCACGACAGGGTGCCTGATCCGCTTGGCATGGGATCCGGCCTCGTTTTTCGTGAGGTGTGCTGTTTTCTTGCGAGAGGCACCACGGGCAGTCAAAGGCAGCTGGGCGGGAAATTGCACTGTTCGGCGAAGGTAATTTTTGGAAGGCGGCAAAATGCAAATTAATTCACTGACGGCCGGTGCAGAGGTTGACGGGGACCATGCACGGGAGACGACGGGTATTGTTCGTTCCAGAGCGACGGAGGACTCGTCTGTGGCGACGCATGATGTGTTGTTCGAGCGCTTCAGCGCCAGGCTGAAGGCTCAGGTCGGGCTGGATGTCTATGCGAGTTGGTTCGGCCGCCTGAAGCTACATTCAGCTTCGAAGAGCGTCCTGCGCCTGTCGGTTCCCACGACCTTTCTCAAGTCCTGGATCAACAATCGCTATCTGGACCTGATCACGAATATCATCCAGCAGGAGGATGCGAGCATCCTGAAGGTGGAGATCGTCGTGCGCAGCGCAAGCCGCAGCGTGCGCCCGCAGGTGTCGGACGAACAACACAAGCCGGTTTCCGAAACCGTTCCGTCATCCGCCACTCGCAAGCCCTCCGCACCGCAACAGATCGGGCAGGTTGCCGCGCACCAGGGTGCTGCGCCCCGTTCATCGCCGCCCGGACCGCTCTTCGGTTCGCCGCTGGACTCCCGCTTTACGTTCGACGGTTTCATCGAAGGCGCATCGAACCGCGTTGCGCTCGCGGCGGCCAAGACCATTGCCGAGGCCGGTGCCGGTGCCGTTCGCTTCAATCCGCTCTTTATTCATTCCTCGGTCGGCCTCGGCAAGACCCATCTCCTGCAAGCCGTTGCCAATGCCGCGATCCAGAGCCCGCGGGCGCCGCGTGTGGTCTACCTGACGGCCGAATATTTCATGTGGCGTTTCGCGACTGCCATCCGCGACAACGACGCGCTGACGCTGAAGGATTCGCTGCGTAACATCGATCTGCTCATCATCGACGACATGCAGTTCTTGCAGGGAAAGATGATTCAGCACGAGTTCTGCCATCTCCTCAACACCTTGCTCGACAGCGCCAAACAGGTTGTCGTGGCTGCTGATCGCGCGCCTTGGGAACTGGAGTCGCTCGACCCGCGTGTCCGCTCGCGTCTGCAGGGTGGAGTGGCGATCGAGATGGAAGCGCCCGATTTCGAGATGCGCTTCTCCATGCTCAAGAAGCGGCTCGAAGCTGCGCAGAAGGACGATGGTTCGCTCGACATTCCAGTTGAAATCCTCGCTCACGTGGCGCGCAGCGTCGCAAGCAGCGGCCGTGATCTCGAAGGTGCCTTCAATCAGCTCATCTTCCGTCGTTCGTTCGAGCCGAACCTGTCGGTCGATCGCGTGGACGAACTGCTCGCCCATCTGGTCGGAGCCGGAGAACAGAAGCGGGTTCGCATCGAGGACATCCAGCGGGTCGTCGCCCGCCACTACAACGTCTCGCGCCAGGAACTGGTTTCGAACCGCCGTACGCGGATGATCGTCAAGCCCCGGCAGATCGCCATGTATCTGTCGAAGACGCTGACGCCGCGTTCTTTCCCGGAGATCGGCCGCCGCTTCGGCGGACGCGACCACACCACAGTGCTACATGCGGTCCGGAAGATCGAGGAATTGATCGGCGCGGACACCAAGCTCAGTCACGAGATCGAGCTTCTCAAGCGGTTGATCAACGAGAACAATGCGTGATGCAAGGCCGGCGGAAACGCCGGCCTTTCGCTTTGTGGACAGACGATCGGAGATGTGATGCACGACGACCCGTCGCTGGCCTTCTACGAAGTGAACGCAGATGCCTATGCAGGGCGTTCGCGATCTGTGCCGCACGCCAGACTTGATGCATTTCTGGACGGACTGGCGTCAGGCGCGCGCATTCTGGAGCTCGGCTGTGGTGCTGGTGACGACAGTGCAGTCATGCTTGCGCGCGGGTTCGACGTGGTGCCGACCGACGGCTCGGCGGCCATGGCGTTACAGGCCGAGATGCGGCTTCGCCGTCCTGTGCGCGTGATGCGTTTCTCCGAGCTCGATGAGACCGGTCTCTATGACGGCATTTGGGCCAATGCCTGTCTCTTGCACGTGCCGCTGGCGGAGCTGCCGCCGGTACTTGGAAAGATCCGCCGTGCCCTGCGTCCGACGGGACTATTCTATGCGAGCTTCAAGGCGGGGCAGGGCGAAGGCTACGACCAGTTCGGCCGCTACTACAATCGGCCGTCGCCCGAATGGCTCGCACGACACTATGTGACACAAGGGTTTGCCGAACCCGTTATCGAAAGCGTGGAAGGCGGCGGTTATGACGGCGTCGCGACGGAATG
Source organism: Rhizobium sp. (assembly GCA_035299345.1). GTDB lineage: Bacteria > Pseudomonadota > Alphaproteobacteria > Rhizobiales > Rhizobiaceae > Allorhizobium. Next base: position 5,754 of record DATGWU010000593.1, on the reverse strand, counting down.
GCTTCACGTGCGCGCAAGGCCGGCCTGAGCGAGAATCCAGGCACGAACCCGGCGCACTGCCGTCCGCTCCAGCGCTTCGGGAGGATAAACGACGTAGTAGGCAAAGCGGCTTTTCAGCGATTGGGAAAATGGCGAGACGAGCCGTCCCGCATCCAGATCCTGTTCGGCAAAGCCGCGGCGTACCAGCGCAAAGCCAAGGCCCGCGCGGGCAGCTTCCAGGGCGCCGTTGCTGTCCGCAGCGATGACGACACCCTTGCGCCAGTCAACGTCGGGGGCATTCGCCTCTTCCAGCCAGAGGCGCCAGTCGTTCCGGTCGACGTCGTGGATCAGCTTCTCCCCCGAAAGACCGGCGGGCAAAGGTGAATGCCCGAGAGATGCTGCTTGTGGCGGACTTGCCACCACGATGAAATCGTCGTCAATCAGGCGGTCGGAGAGAAGTCCCGGATAGCTGCCGAGTCCGTGACGGATGCCGAGGTCCACCCGATCCCTGACAAAGTCGACGAGGCGGGCGGTCGTGCCGATCCTGAGGTCGATATCCGGATTGTCTTCCTGGAACTGGTCGAGCCGCGGCATCAGCCACTGCAGGGCAAAGCCGGTTGTGCAACTCAGCGTCACGATGTCCGGCCTCTGTCGCGAGCGCACGGCATGTGTCGCTTCGCGCATGAGGCGAAACGCGGAACGGAGCGAAAGAAAATACTCTGCACCCGCCTCGGTCAGTGCCAGTTGGCGTGGATGCCTCTCGAAAAGCGCAAGTCCAAGCGAAGCCTCCAGCTCGCGCACCTGCAGGCTGATGGCCCCCGCCGTCACGCCTAATTCCTCGCTTGCGCGCTTCATGCTGAGATGACGCGCGGCAGCCTCGAAGGCTCGAAGCGCCGATAAGGACGGCAGTATCTCGCTCATGGTTTAGAAAAACTCGTCTGTTCTTCAAGAACTTCTCGTTTGAAAGCGGCAAAGTCAAGTCGCTACAAATGTTTGAAGTGCCGGAAGCTGAGAGCGATCACGAACGGACGATCTGAGCTTGACGCAACCAACCGGCAGGAAACGGGTGGAATGGCAGCCGGTGGTCGGCGACATTGTCCGAAAAGGAGAGATGCGATGGCTCAAAAGGAAATGGCGACGGCGGAATGGCTGATGCTTCTCGGGCTCTCCCTGCTCTGGGGTGGATCCTTTCTCTTCAACGGTATTCTGGTCAAGGTCTGGCCACCGCTCACCATCGTCACGGCTCGGGTGTTGCTGGCTGCGATCACGCTCTGGATCATTATCCGGCTGTCGGGGATGGTCGTCCCGAAGAGCCGCGACGTCTGGCTTTCCTTTTTCGGCATGGGACTTTTGAACAACGCCATTCCCTTCACGCTGATCGTCTGGGGGCAGACCCATATCGCAAGCGGGCTCGCTGCGATCCTCAACGCGACGACGCCGCTCTTCGGGGTCGTCGTTGCGCATGTGTTGACCGAAGACGAGAAGCTGACGGCAAACCGCGTGGCGGGACTGTTGATCGGGCTCGCCGGCGTGGTGATCATGATCGGGCCGTCTGTGCTCGGACAGGTCGGCGGCGATGCCTGGGGTGAACTCGCGGTTCTCGGTGCCGCGCTGAGTTACGCCTTTGCCAGCGTTTATGGCCGCCGCTTCCGCCGCATGGGGTTGCCGCCACTCTTGCCCGCCGCCGGCCAGGTCACGGCCTCGTCCCTGCTGCTGTTGCCGATGGCGCTCGTCGTTGATCGCCCCTTCGCCCTGCCGCTCCCGGGACCAGAGACATGGATCGCACTATTGGGCCTTGCCGTTCTCTCGACGGCGCTCGCCTACATCCTCTTCTTCCGGATCCTTGCGACGGCAGGCGCGACGAATATCATGCTGGTCACAATCCTCATCCCGCCGAGCGCGATCCTCCTGAGTGCGCTGGTGCTCGGCGAGCGCCTTGCCCCGCGGCATTTCATCGGAATGCTGGCGATCGGGCTCGGCCTTCTCGCCATCGACGGCAGGCTCTGGCGCCGGCTGGCGACCCGTGCTCCGCGAGTTTGAAGTTTCACATTCAGCAGGCGAGATCGGCGACGACGGCGTCGAGGATGAGCATCCCTTTCGGGGTGCAACGCAGCCTCGAATTGCCGAGCCGCTCGATGAAGCCGTGTTCCAGTAAAGTCTGTTCGCGCGCAGGGTCAGGGTCGCGGCCGGAGAATTGCTGCCAGCGGGCAAGGTCGACGCCCTCCCGAAGGCGAAGTCCCATCAGCAGCAGTTCGTCGGCCTGCTCGTCGGTGCCGAGAATTTCCTGGTCCACCATTCCGTGGCCGTCGCGCTCGACGGCGGCGAGCCAGTCTTCGGGGTTGCGTTCGGTTGCCGTCGCGAGCTTCTCCCGTCCCCGCGACAGGCGGCCGTGGGCGCCGGGACCGATCCCTGCATAGTCGCCGTAGCGCCAGTAGGTGAGGTTGTGGCGGCTTTCCGCGCCCGGCCGGGCGTGGTTCGAGACCTCGTAGGCCGGCATGCCCGCATCCGCCGTTATCTCCTGCGTTGCCTCGTAGAGATCGGCGGAAAGATCGCCGTCCGGCACCACGAGCTTGCCGGCCTTGTGCAGGCCAAAGAAGGGTGTGCCTTCCTCGATCGTCAACTGGTAGAGCGACAGGTGGTCGACCGCATAGGAGATCGCCTGCCGCAGTTCCGGTTCCCAGGTCTCGACGGTCTGGCCCGGACGGGCGTAGATCAGATCGAAGGACATCCGCGGGAAAATCTCGCGGGCGAGCCTGATCGCCTTCAGCGCGTCCGCCACATCGTGCAATCGTCCGAGAAATTTCAGATCTCTGTCGTTGAGCGCCTGGACGCCGAGAGAGACGCGGTTGACGCCGGCCGAACGATAGCCACGGAACCGTGTCGCCTCGACGCTCGAAGGATTGGCCTCCATGGTGATTTCGATGCCGTCCGGCACATGCCATTGGCGAGCGATCCCATCGAGGATCGCCGAGACGGTCGCCGGCTCCATGAGGGAGGGCGTGCCGCCGCCGAGGAAGATGCTGGTGACGGTCTTCGGACCGCTGAGGCGGCGCATAGTCTCCATTTCCCGCAGGAAGGCCGCGACGAAGCGCGGCTGGTCCACGGGTTGGTGGCGTACATGGCTGTTGAAGTCGCAGTAAGGGCACTTCGCCGCGCAGAACGGCCAGTGGACATAGACACCGAAGCCGGGTTCGCCCGTATCGGGAAGAAGGAACGGTGTGGCGTCCGACATACCGGCGTCAGGCCTCCAGGCAGGTTTCGACGAAGAGCTTGAAGGCGCGGGCGCGATGGGACAGAGCATTTGCCTGTCCGGGTTTCCAGCCATGCTTCTCCTGCGCCGTCATCTCGCCGAAGGTTCTCTGATGCTCGGCCGGCTGGAAGACGGGATCGTAGCCGAAACCCGACGTGCCGCGCGGCGGCCAGACGACGGTGCCTTCGACCTCGCCGCGGAAGGTTTCCGTGTGGCCGTCGGGCCAAGCGAGGCAAAGCACGCTGACGAAGCGCGCCGTCCGCTTTTCCGGCCCGGTCGCGCCGCGGTCCTGCAGGGCCTTTTCGACCTTTTCCATCGCCATCTGGAAATCGCGAGTACCATCTTCGCATTCCGCCCAGTTGGCGGTGTAGACACCGGGAGCGCCGTCGAGGGCGTCGATCACCAGACCGGAATCATCGGAAAGGGCCGGCATACCCGAGGCCTTCGCAGAGGCGAGCGCCTTGATTGCTGCGTTCTCCTCGAAGGTGGTGCCGGTCTCTTCCGGCTCTTCGAACTTGAGGTCGGCCGCCGATTTCGCGGAGAACCCGAGTGGGCCGATGAGATCGGCAATCTCGGCGATCTTGCCGGCGTTGTGACTGGCAACGACGATGGTCTTGGTTTCGAGTTTGCGCATGCGGCAGGTCCTATTCGAGATTCCAGAGACGAGGCTCTGCACATTCCAGGCTGTTACCCGCCGGATCGCGGAAATAGACCGACCGGGCGCCGTTCGGCCAGTGAAAATCGGCCTCGATCGCGACGCCGGCGGCCCGCAGACGGGCAACGACCGCATCCAGCTTCTCGCGCGAAACCCGGAAGCAAGCGTGCCCCGGGCCGGTCGCGCCGTGCGGCGGCACGGGCAGAGCGTCGGCAGGCGCCGGGTGGACGGTCGCGGCAGGATTGAAGATCAGCAGGATTCCTGCGCCGCAACGGAAGAAGACGTGTCGTCCTTTTTGCCGGATCACGACGTCGAGGCCGAGGATACCGCCGTAGAACGTCTCGGCAGCCTCGAGGTCGGAGGCGTAGAGCGCCGTTTCCAGAATGCCTTCGAGCTCGCTCGACATGATCTGCTCCCGCGTCTTGCGGCTGCGATCAGAGGATCGCCTGCTTTTGCAGGGTTACCAGTTCACCGATGCCGTCGCGGGCAAGCCGCATCAGCGTCAGGAACTCGTCCTCGGTGAAGGGGGTGCCTTCCGCCGTGCCCTGGATTTCCACGATGGTGCCGCTTCCGGTCATGACGAAATTGGCGTCGGTCTCCGCGGCGGAATCTTCGAGGTAGTCGAGGTCGATGACCGGCTGGGTTGCGAAGACACCACAGGAGATCGCTGCGACATGGTCCTTGAGCACCCTGTCAACCTTGACCATATTGCGCGCTTCCATCCATTTCAGGCAGTCGCGCAGAGCAATCCAGCCGCCGGTGATGGAGGCGGTGCGGGTGCCGCCGTCCGCCTGGATGACGTCACAGTCGATAGTGATCTGGCGCTCGCCGAGGGCTTCCAGGTCGACGACGGCGCGCAGCGAGCGACCGATCAGGCGCTGGATTTCCTGGGTTCGTCCGCCCTGCTTGCCGGCGGCGGCCTCCCGCTTCATGCGCTCTCCGGTGGCCCGCGGCAGCATGCCGTATTCGGCAGTGACCCAGCCCTTGCCGCTGTTACGCAGCCACGGCGGCGTCTTGTCTTCGAGACTTGCCGTGCAGAGCACGTGAGTGTCCCCGAACTTCACGAGACAGGAACCTTCCGCGTGCTTCGAGAAATTGCGCTCGAACGAAATCTTGCGCATCTGGTCGGTTTTTCTGCCTGACGGCCGCATTGGCTTCTCCTTGAAACTTTCTATGGCCTTCTACGGTCGAGCGCGGCGATTTGCAAAGAAAAACCGGCCTTTCGCGCCCAGCAAGACAGGGATTTTCCCGTTTGTGATCGGCCTGCAAGTGACTATATTCGCCTAGGGCATTGTTCGAACAGGGTTTGCATCGTTAGGGTCATGGCGAATACTCCGGTCAAAGAGATATCTTCCGCGCTGGACGACCGTTCGCGTGAGATTTTCCGGCGCATCGTCGAAAGCTATCTCGAATCGGGAGAACCACTCGGCTCGCGCAACCTTTCGCGTCTCCTGCCGATGTCTCTCTCCCCCGCCTCCGTGCGCAACGTCATGAGCGATCTTGAGGATCTCGGCCTCATATACGCACCGCACGTCAGCGCCGGCCGGATGCCGACTCAGCAAGGACTGCGCTTCTTCGTCGATGCGTTCATGCAGGTCGGCAATCTCTCGGAGAGCGAACGCAAGAGCATCGAGCGGCAGATCCGTCCGCAGGATGCCGATCAGCCGCTGGAGAACCTGCTGACCGACGCGAGCCGTATGCTTTCGGGCTTGTCTCGCGGGGCGGGGCTGGTGATCGCCGCCAAGAGCGACCAGATCCTGAAGCACGTGGAATTCATTCGGCTGGAGCCCACGAAGGCGCTGGCGGTGCTGGTCGGCGAACACAATCAGGTCGAAAACCGCATCATCGACCTGCCGGCCGGCGTCACCGC